>NZ_AUTN01000146.1:0-4738 GCF_000497955.1 Pseudoalteromonas sp. TAE56 | reverse complement strand
CCGCCCTACCGTTATATTCGCTGGTGGCGAAAATGGTGAAATAAAAGGCTCGTGCCGCTCTATTGAAGGGCTACACATGCGCGATTTACTCGAAGGACTTAATACCGCCGACCCGCATTTAATTAATAAATTTGGTGGTCACGCAATGGCCGCCGGTTTAAGTATTAACGAGCAACACTTTAACGACTTTAAAAAAGCGTTTGATGCCGCAGTTAGCGCGCAACTAAGTGAAGAAAGTAAACGCTGCATTGTGTTTACCGACGGCGAGCTGCCAAACGACTGCTTTACAATGGATTTTGCCCAGCTATTAAAGCAATCGGGCCCGTGGGGTCAGCAATTTCCTGAGCCGGTGTTTGAGCATACCTTTGAAGTAATACAGCAGCGCATAGTAGGCGAAAAGCATTTAAAGCTCGTGTTAAAGCACCAATCTGGTCGATTAGTTGACGCCATTGCTTTTGGTATTGATGTAAAAGAGTGGCCAGATACTGAGGCGAAGTTTGTAAAAGTAGCGTATCAGCTCGATATAAATGAGTTTAGAGGTAAATTTACGCTGCAATTAATAGTTAGAGAGCTTGAAAAAGTGCATTAAAAAATATGTAATATCATGCATAAAATGCTAATAAAGCGCGCGGTTTTTTGTTAAAATCGGGCGTTTTTATCATTTGACGATAATTTATTGCGAAAATCCCATTTAAAGGGGCGCAATTACCTAGCCATTTTGGAGTGATGTACATGTTTGAAGTGAATCCTGTGATTAATCAAATCAAGGAAATTCGCGAACGTACTGAATTGCTTCGGGGGTACCTTTGACTACGCTCTTAAACAAGAACGCTTAGAAGAAGTTAACGCCGAGCTTGAAGATTCAGCCGTATGGAATGAGCCTGAACGCGCACAAGCGCTTGGCCGTGAAAAATCAGCATTAGAAGCGGTTGTTGAAACAATCGATAACCTAGTAGCCGGTACTGACGACGTTGAAGGCTTACTTGAGCTAGCTGTAGAAGCTGAAGATGAAGATACCTTTGTTGAAGCGCAAACTGAGCTTGCTGATTTAAACGGACAGTTAGAAGGTTTAGAGTTTCGTCGTATGTTTTCGGGTCCTCATGACTCAAACGATGCTTACCTTGATTTACAATCAGGTTCTGGCGGTACTGAAGCACAAGACTGGTGTAACATTTTACTTCGTATGTATTTACGTTGGGGCGAGGCTAAAGGCTTTAAAGTTGAGCTAGTTGAAGCGACCGACGGTGATGTTGCCGGTATTAAAGGCGCAACTGTCCGCTTTGTTGGCGAATACGCTTACGGTTGGCTACGTACCGAAACTGGTGTGCACCGTTTAGTACGTAAAAGCCCATTTGACTCAAGTGGTCGTCGTCATACTTCATTTGCTTCTGCGTTTGTATACCCAGAAGTTGACGATAACATTGAAATTGATATGAATCCGTCAGACCTGCGTATAGACGTTTACCGTGCATCGGGCGCGGGTGGTCAGCACGTTAACACCACCGAATCGGCGGTTCGTATTACTCACGTACCAACAAATACGGTAGTGCAGTGTCAAAATGAGCGTTCGCAGCATAAAAATAAAGCCCAAGCGATGAAGCAGTTAAAAGCTAAATTATTTGAGCTTGAGCTACAACAGCAAAATGCTGAAAAACAAACGCAAGAAGACGCTAAATCTGATATTGGTTGGGGTAGTCAAATTCGTTCATACGTACTTGATGACGCACGCATTAAAGATTTACGTACAGGCGTTGAAAACCGTAATACCCAATCGGTACTTGACGGTAACTTAGATAAATTTATTGAAGCCAGCCTTAAATCTGGCCTATAACCACCAAGCTAATAAAGAGCTAAAAAATGACTGATAAAATCCAAGACGAAAACAAGTTAATCGCTGAGCGTCGCGGCAAGTTAGACGCTATACGCGAAAATTGCCCAGCCAACGGTCATCCAAACCAATTCCGTCGTGAGCATTACACGGCTGATTTGCAAGCCCAGTTTGGTGATAAAAGCAAAGAAGAATTAGTAGAAATGCAAGAAGTTGTGTCTATTGCTGGCCGTATTTTAGCAAAGCGTGGACCATTTTTTGTAATTCAAGACATGAAAGGTCGCGTACAAGCGTATGCATCTAAAGATGTTCAAAAAGATCTTAAAGAAAAATATGGTCAACTAGACACTGGCGATATTATTGGTGTTAAAGGCGCGCTAAATAAATCAGGTAAAGGCGATTTATACGTAGAAATGACTGAGTACCAATTATTAACTAAGTCACTTCGTCCGTTACCTGAAAAATTCCATGGCTTATCAGATCAAGAAACAAAGTACCGCCAACGTTACGTTGATTTAATTACTAACGAAGCAACGCGCGAAACATTCCGCATTCGTTCACAAGTAGTTGAAGGCATTCGTCGCTTTTTAGCAGACCGTGACTTTATGGAAGTAGAAACACCAATGCTACAGGTTATACCTGGCGGTGCATCTGCGCGTCCGTTTGTAACTCACCATAATGCGCTTGATATCGACATGTACTTACGTATAGCGCCTGAGCTTTACTTAAAGCGCTTAGTGGTAGGTGGTTTTGACCGTGTATTCGAAATTAACCGTAACTTCCGTAACGAAGGGTTATCTACGCGTCACAATCCAGAATTCACAATGATTGAATTTTACCAAGCATACGCTGATTACATCGATTTGATGAACATCACTGAAGACATGTTACGTACGGTTGCAGAAAACGTACTAGGTAGTGCAGTTGTAGTTAATACAACTAAAGACGAAAACGGCGAAGTAATTGACTCAGTTGAATACGACTTTGGCCAACCGTTTACACGTTTAAGCATGGCGGACGCAATTTTAAAATATAACCCTGAGTTTGATGCTGCGGTATTTAACGACCCAGAAAACCACTTTGACGAATTAAAAGCGTACGCTAAACAAGTGCACGTTAAAATTCCTGAAAACTGTGTTTGGGGCCCAGGTAAGTTCTTGTGTGAAATATTTGAAGAAACAGCAGAACACATGCTTATTCAACCTACGTTTATTACTGGCTACCCGTGGGAAGTTTCTCCACTTGCACGGCGTAACGACGAAAATGCATTTGTTACCGACCGTTTTGAATTTTTTGTTGGCGGTCGTGAACTTGCAAATGGTTTCTCTGAGCTTAACGATGCACAAGACCAAGCAGAGCGCTTTACACGCCAAGTTGAAGAGAAAGACGCAGGCGATGATGAAGCAATGCATTACGATGAAGACTACATACGCGCACTTGAGTACGGCTTACCGCCAACTGCAGGTGAAGGTATTGGTATTGACCGTTTAGTAATGTTGTTTACTGACTCATCTACAATTAAAGACGTTATTTTGTTCCCGCATATGCGCCCGCAAGCTGACTAAGCTTTGAGTAGAGCAAAGTAAGTTAATAAACGCCGCTTAATAGCGGCGTTTTTTTATTTTGTATTAGTATTTTAATTAATAAGTACTACACTAAAAATTAAATGTAGTTATTAGTGCTGGTTAATGTGCAATTCAGCTTCACTAATTTATTGTTATTGGCAGTTTTTAATATTAAAACTAACAGTGCTATAACTTTTTAGTATGATTGTTTTTTAAACATATGTTGTATTTATGTAAAGGTTTTAGCTAGAATACGCACGAAATTTACACTGCTTGGTATTTAGCAGTTAAGTATAGATTCTTAAAGGACTTAGAATAATAGTATGAAAGACAAACGAGTAGATGATTTTTCAGAAGAGGGCACATCAGAGCAAGAACGAAATGCTTATTACCGTGCTTGTATTGCTGAATTTCAACAGTTAGGTTACCAAGAACAGTATTTGGCTCAGTTAACTGATGACTTAGTTCCCGTGCTAGGTGTTAATCCTTCAAATAAAAACGCGTAACCCGCTTAAATTTCAAACTAATTACACTTTTAAACCAAGCATATGTGCAATCTATAACCATATAATCGTTTTTGGTAGAAAAGTGTTTGACATATTTTCTGAAATCTTTATTATACGCCCCACAAGACGGAGAGGTGTCCGAGTGGCCGAAGGAGCTCCCCTGCTAAGGGAGTATAGAGTTTGTAGCTCTATCGAGGGTTCGAATCCCTCCCTCTCCACCATTTCTTTTAATGGCGTGTTTTGTAAAGTTTTAAAGTATGGGTGCATAGCTCAGCTGGATAGAGTACTCGGCTACGAACCGAGCGGTCGGAGGTTCGAATCCTCCTGCGCCCACCATACTTTAATAACTCTGCTTAGAGTCTAAATAAGCAAAAACTCTACTTAGAGTTTAAATAAGTAAACTATAAAGTGGGTGCATAGCTCAGCTGGATAGAGTACTCGGCTACGAACCGAGCGGTCGGAGGTTCGAATCCTCCTGCGCCCACCACTTTATAAACTCTCACTTAGAGTATAAATAAGTAAAACTCTCACTTAGAGTAAAAACAAGTAATAGTAAAAATGAAAGTGGGTGCATAGCTCAGCTGGATAGAGTACTCGGCTACGAACCGAGCGGTCGGAGGTTCGAATCCTCCTGCGCCCACCACTTTCATATTTTCATACACTTTTAAGTGTAAGAAAAATAAACCGATGGAAATCGGTTTTTTTATGTCTGAATTTATACGCTCTGCTTAGAGTTTAAATAAGCAATCTATGAAAGTGGGTGCATAGCTCAGCTGGATAGAGTACTCGGCTACGAACCGAGCGGTCGGAGGTTCGAATCCTCCTGCGCCCACCACTTT
>NZ_AUTN01000145.1:0-48413 GCF_000497955.1 Pseudoalteromonas sp. TAE56 | reverse complement strand
GTAGATACCATCTCTCATTTTAAGCTTCAAGGTCGTATTTAACTTTCTTGGAGCTTAAACGCTTCTTGGTTTTTTATTACACCAAAACATATATGAATGAGCTTTCGCATATTTGCACACACAGCTTGCATCGGTGTTTTACCATTATTTATTAACGTTAACTTATGTCGTTTTATTGTTTTATTCCATTGCCCTGCAACAATGGCCGCCATATAAAGTTTACATCGAATTCTGGCTGGCCCAAGTTTACTGATTGATGTTCGCCCTTTTAATTTACCCGATTCATTATGCCGTGGAATTAATCCACAATAAGCCGCCGCTTCTTTGGCTTTATTAAATTTTTTAGCCGCAAATAAATACGTCAGCTCTCTCGATAATACGGGCCCTATGCCAGGGATAGACTCAAGTAGTTTCCTGTTTCTTTTTAAATCAGGTTCATTATCTATGTGGTTATCAATGTCAGATTTAAGCTGTTTAATTTCGTCATCTAAAAACGCGATAGTTACTTTTATCGATTGGCAAACACGCGCGGAAACGTTGCTGAATTCACTTGCTTCTAATCGGTTAGCTTCTCGTTGTCGGTTACTCTCAAGCGCATCTAAACGACGGATAAGGGCTTTAAGCTCTCTAACTTCTAATGCATCAGGTTGCCAATAACTAACGACTGCGTGCTTAGCACAGCCGTAATGAGCAAGCATCGTTGCATCAGATTTGTCTGTTTTATGAATTATGTTTAAAGCGTCTGCATACTTTTTAGCTTTACCGGGATTCGCTAAAATAATATTAAAGCCTTGCTCGTGTAAAAAATACATCAGTGCTTCATGATAAACACCCGTTGGTTCGAGGGTGATAACGAGCTCATTAGCAGCGCTTTTAGTTGTATTTAAAAGCCATTTTTCTATTGCTAAAAAGTCTTGATGCTTGTTTTTAAAGACTTTTGTTTTAATTTTGTTTGTAAGCTGGTCTCTCAACCACGATAAATCAATCTTCTCTTTACTAATATCAATGCCGATAAACATCATCTCTACTTACTCCCCTTGTACATACAGCATCTACTTAAAAAAAGTGTGCTTGGATACCATTCAGTTTGTGAGAATAGAAAGTCAGGGCTTTATCTACGGCGCAGTATTAAATACTAGGCGTAAAGGCAAGCTCACTGACTTCGATGTGATAAATGATAGCTAATCATTAATCAATGAGAGATACAAGGTGTGAAGCTTGCTCACGTTAAAAGCGTCAGCTTTTGGTTTCTTAACGCCACATGTAATAACAGGCACAAGCCCCTCAAAAACCTATTTTCCACACTCTTTACACTCTAAATCTTTAATCACTTTAAAGTGCTGTTGTTTTAAAGTAAGCGCATCAAAGGTTATAAACACAGCCCCCTCTGCATGCCCCAGCAATAAGTTGAGCGTGAGTTGCGCCTGCATAGAGCCAATTACACCCAGTAGCGGGCTGATAACCCCTGCGTTACTGCAATTTATAACGGGTGTAGCTTCGCCCTCTGAAAAAACACAGCCATAACACGGGCTATTACTTTGCCTAAAGTCAAAGCCCATTAACTGCCCTTTAGTTGCGAGTGCAGCACCAGAAATTAACGGTGTTTTATTAGCAATACAATAACGATTTACACTATAGCGAGTACTAAAGTTATCAGAGCAATCAAGTACTATGTCAGCCCCTTTTAGCATGTAGGCTGCATTACTCTCATCTAATTTTTTACAATGCGTTACTATATTTATTTGATTATTAAGACTCGCTAATACTTTACCCGCTGCGGCGACCTTGTTTTGCCCCAAGTGGTTTATTTTATAAAGCACTTGGCGCTGTAAATTTGAAAGTTCTACCTCATCATCGTCAATTAAAATAAGCGTTCCAATACCCGCCGCAGTTAAATACAAAAGTACTGGGCTACCTAACCCGCCTGCCCCAACAACCGCAACCGTTGAAGTTTTAAGCGTTAATTGCCCTTCAAGCCCTACTTCTTCAAGCAATAAATGGCGGCTGTATCGTAGGGTTTCTTTATCGCTTAGCTCATTCACTTTTACTGACCATATTAAGATTAGCCTTGTTAGTATTACCCTTGTTAGTATTAATGTGCACTGCTTATGGCCACTTGCAGAGCGCTTATGGCCTCTACGTAATTATCAGCCTCGGTAATCGCACGCACTACGGCAGCACTGCCTACGCCGGTTTTAGCTACCTGCTCAGCACGGCTTAAATCTATACCGCCTATTGCTACTGTTGGGTAACTTTGCATAAGTGGTACAAACTTAATCAGCTTTTCAAGACCTTGTATTTGACCTGTCATGTCTTTTGTTGTGGTTGGGTAAATAGCACCAAATGCCATGTAACTAGGGCGATAATTATGCGCACGCAGCATTTCATAAAAACCATGAGTCGAAAGCCCAAGCCTTAACCCTGCCTCTTTAATAGCGGCTAAATTAGCAATGTCTAAATCCTCTTGCCCTAAATGCACACCATATGCACCGTGCTTAATAGCTAACTGCCAGTAGTCGTTTATGAATACCTGTGCGTTGTATTGCTTTCCCAGCTCAACGGCTTGCTTAATGAGCCCATCAAGCTCATCTTGGGTTTTATTCTTAACGCGCAGCTGAGCTGTTTTAATGCCTTGTTGTAAGCACTTTTCTAGCCAATCGGTACTATCTACAACTGCATATAAGCCAAGCGATTTACTTTCGCACGTTGCAAAATCAGCAGCCATATTAAAATCAAGCGGCACATCAAAATCGAGTTCATCGCCAAGCCAGCTACCTGGCTCAATCACTTGTGGGTAATCTGCTAAATTAGTGGGGAATGAAGTCTGAGCAACCGGTCCAATTCCCTCGCCGTAGCGTACAGACTGTTTTAACCCTTGGTTTATATATGCTTTAGCTAAAATAAAGGCATCTTTTAATGGGTAGTCTTTAGCTAAACACGCAGCAATTACCGAAGCCATGCTACATCCGGTGCCGTGGTTATGCGGTGTTTGTATTTTTTGATTGCCAAGCCAATACTCTTCACCATTTTGCGTAAAATTATTTACACAATAATCAATACAATAGCCGCTTGGGTAATCCCAATGCCCGCCTTTAATAACAACGGCTTTTGCACCCCAGCTTAATAGCTTATTAGCCGCTTCTTTTATTGCAGCTGGGCCAATTAAATACACACCGGTTAATAACTGTGTTTCGTGGGTGTTTGGGGTTATTACATCCACCAGCGGCAGTAAACATTCTTTAATTGCGCTTACCGTATCTTCTTCTGTTAGTAAGTCACCGCTTGAGGCAATAGCAACAGGGTCATATACAATAACGGGAGGCACTGGCCACTTAGCTTTATAGTGACTTATATGTTCGCTGATCAACTGAATTTGCTGCACGTTGGCTAACATACCAATTTTAATCACTTTGGCTTTCATGTCTTTTTCAAGCGCTAGTAACTGCGATTCAATAATATCGGTAGACACTGCATTAATAGCTTCTACACCTAAACTATTTTGCGCAGTAAGCGCCGTAATTGCCGTGCAACCATGCACACCAAAACTTTGCATTGCTTTTATATCAGCTTGAATGCCTGCACCGCCGCCCGAATCAGAGCCAGCAATGGTCCATACTACGTTATTCATATTTTTTCCTTACTGCTGATGCCAAAATGGCATCCCCATTGTTGGGGTTGATGGGGCTGCAACGTCTTTTTCCGGCATCGCTTTTGCTTTGTATGCAAAGCGCCCCGCTTCAACTGCGGCTTTAAATGCGCGGCTCATGGTAATTGGGCAACCCGCCCCTGCAATGGCTGAATTTAATAATACCGCATCATACCCCATTTCGAGTGCTTGGCAGGCATGCGATGGCAAACCTAAACCTGCATCTACTATTAGTGTGGTATCGGGTAAGCGCTCTCGAATAGTTTTTAAGTTATAGCTATTTAACAAGCCTTTGCCTGTACCTATTGGTGCTCCCCACGGCATAAGAACCTCACACCCTAGCTCATTTAAGCGCTGGCAAAGTACTAAGTCATCGGTACAATAAGGCAGTACTTTAAAACCATCATTAATTAATATTTTTGTCGCTTCAAGTAACGCAAAAGGGTCAGGCTGTAAATTGTAATCATCGCCAATCAGCTCTAGCTTTATCCAATCGGTGGCAAATACCTCTCGGCACATTTTTGCAAGCGTTATGGCTTCTTTAACACTGTGGCACCCGGCGGTATTAGGCAGTATTTTTAAGCCTGTATTTTTTATTAACTGCCAAAAGTCATCACCTGCTGTTGCACTTTGCTGACGCCTAAGCGATACGGTTACAATTTCAGCACCAGAGGCGACTATCGATTGGGTCATAATATCAGGCGACGGATAAAGCGCAGAGCCTATTAATAAACGGCTATTTACTTGCTCACCATAAATAGTTAAACAGTCTTTAGTTTGCATGAGCTTTATCCGCCTTGAATGGGTGACAGCAACTCAACACTGTCGCCTTCATTAAGTACATAGTTACTGTGCTGACTTTGTGGAATAAATTCGCTATTAACAGCAACAGCAAAAGGCGCGGCTGCACCAAAACTTTGAAGTACCTCAACGAGCGCTTTGTTATTAACATTAAGTAGCTCGCCATTAATTGTAATGTTCATTTTATTCTCACTCTATTCGTGAAACTGCTTGTGCCACTAATGCCGGCGCCAACATATAACCATGTCGATATAAGCCGTTAATGCTAATTACATTACCAACTTGTGATACTTCTGGGCGGTTATCGCTAAATGCGGGGCGTAATCCGGTTTGAATATTAAGTAGTCGTGCTTCGGCAAACCCGCTATGTACGGTATAAGCGGCTGAAAGTAATTCAAGGGTTGAGCGCACTGTTGCCGCGCCGCTGTCTTGAGATTCGATTTCGGTCGCACCAATTACATATTCATTATTGGGTTTAGGCGCTATATAAATTGGATAACGCGGGTGCATTAAACGCACTGGTCGCGTTAAACTTACCTCTGGTGCGTATAACCTTGCTACTTCGCCGCGCACACCTCTAAGCGGTTTATCAACTTGAGTATTTTTAGCACCAAGCCCACGGCAATCAATAATGTAATCGAATGGTCGATTATTTATTTTGTTGTCGCTAATGGTTACGCGCTGATTAAATACAAACTTTACTTTGCGTTTGTTGAGCTGTGCAAAGCTGGCTTTATAAAATGCTTGGTTATCTATTTGCCCCTCGCAGGGTAAAAATAAGCCTTGATTAAAGCGCCCTGCAAGTTCAGGTTCAAGCTTTGTAATTTGTTGAGCATTTATATGTTCGGCAGTGTGATCAGCTAGCGGTTTTATACGCTGTGCAAAGCTTTGTAAATCGCCTTTGTCCTGTTGGTGCGCAATGACCAAAGTGCCTTGCTGCTGAAAAAAAACGTCACTTTCAAGTTCAGCAATAATACCCGGCCAGCGCTTCATTGAATCAAGGCCCATTAATGCTAAGTCAGCCTCGCATAATACCGACTCAGCCAGCGGTGCCAGCATAGCTGCAGCCACTTTACCGGCGCTATTTGGGGTTTGCTCATCGTCAGCTTCAAACACCGTTACATGATGCAACTTACTTAGCTCAAGGGCAGCTAAGCGCCCAGCTAAACCAAAACCCACCACAGCAATGTTATAAAACATAAAACCTCCAAAGCAGTTATTAGTAGGTGCGAATTCACTCGCACTTCTTCAACTTTTAAAGAAGCGAGGTATAAAACCTCACCTACGTCTGCATCTAACTTTTAGCTATACCGCTTTGTGGTAAATCTCTGAGCCTGTTTGCTTAAACTCAGCTGATTTAGCTTTCATTTCGGCTTCTACATCAACCATTTTGATTTCAATAGCCTCGCCAGCATCATTTGGATCAATACCGCGTGTTTCTAAATCTTTAGCGTAATCGCGTACTTCTTGGCTAATTTTCATAGAGCAAAATTTAGGACCACACATGGAGCAAAAGTGAGCTACTTTGCCTGATTCTTGCGGCAAGGTTTCATCGTGATATTCACGAGCACGGTCAGGGTCTAAACCAATATTAAATTGGTCATGCCATCTAAACTCAAAGCGTGCTTTTGATAAGGCGTTATCGCGCTCTTGCGCGCCTGGGTGCCCTTTTGCTAAATCAGCGGCATGCGCTGCAATTTTGTAGGTAATTAAGCCTTCTTTAACATCTTCTTTATTTGGCAGACCTAAATGCTCTTTAGGTGTTACATAACACAGCATTGCACAGCCGTACCATGCTATTTGAGCCGCCCCAATACCCGAGGTAATATGGTCATACCCTGGTGCAATATCAGTCGTTAGCGGGCCTAATGTATAAAATGGCGCTTCGTCGCAATGCTTTAATTGCTCGTCCATATTGGCTTTAATCATGTGCATTGGTACATGACCAGGGCCTTCAATAAATACCTGTACATCGTGCTTCCACGCAATTTTAGTCAGTTCACCTAATGTGCGTAGCTCACTAAACTGCGCTTCATCGTTAGCATCAGCAATCGAACCAGGGCGAAGTCCATCACCAAGTGAAAAACACACATCGTATTGTTTTAAAATTTCGCAAATGTCTTCAAAGTGCGTGTATAAAAAATTTTCTTTATGATGCGCCAAACACCACTTAGCCATAATTGAGCCACCGCGCGACACAATGCCGGTCACGCGTTTAGCCGTCATTGGTACATAACGAAGTAATACACCGGCGTGAATAGTAAAGTAATCAACGCCCTGCTCGGCTTGCTCTATAAGCGTATCGCGGAAAATTTCCCACGTTAAATCCTCAGCCACACCGTTTACTTTTTCAAGCGCTTGATAAATCGGTACTGTGCCAATAGGGACAGGCGAGTTACGTACAACCCATTCGCGCGTTTCGTGAATGTAGCGTCCCGTTGATAAGTCCATCACGGTGTCTGCACCCCAGCGGGTAGACCACACCATTTTTTCTACTTCTTCTTCAATAGATGAGCTAACCGATGAGTTACCAATGTTGGCGTTAACTTTAACTAAAAAGTTACGCCCTACAATCATAGGTTCGGTTTCTGGGTGGTTTATATTATTTGGTAAAATAGCGCGACCACGGGCTATTTCGTCGCGTACAAATTCTGGGGTAATAAATTCAGGAATACTCGCACCAAACGACTCGCCTTTATGCTGAGCGGCTAGTAATTCTTTACGAATTTCTGCACGCCCCATATTTTCGCGAACGGCTACGTATTCCATTTCAGGAGTAATAATCCCTTGGCGTGCGTAGTGCATTTGCGTTACGTTTTTACCCGCGATACCACGGCGAATTTTTGGAAGGTGATCAAACCGAATATGATCCAGTCCTTCATCTGCCATGCGCTGCTGCGAAAACTGCGACGTCACTGATTCTAAAACCTCAGTGTCACTACGGCTTTCAATCCATTGCTCACGAAATTTTGGTAAGCCTTTGCGTACATCAAGTTCAAAATTAGGATCTGTATAAGGACCCGACGTATCGTAAACACGTAGCGGATCATTTGACTCATAAACAGGGTTTTCATCTGTGCCGCCAATAAACGTATCACTTAATGTGATTTCACGCATACCAACGCGCACGCCAGGTTGAGTACCTTCAACGTATACTTTATGAGAATTTGGGAACGGTTGACCCGTTAAGTTATAAATATATTCAGACGCGGCAGCACGAGTTTCTCGGCGTGACGCTTTATTTGTAGTATTTGACATGACTTGCCTCATTGCTTAAGGGTTGTCTTGTCAGATATTCCGAGGAATAGAGAAAGATCGTAAAGTAGCGTACATGCTACTTTGCAGCCTAAAAAAACAAAATCACTTTATTGTGCGCATAAAAAAAGACGCACAAGCGTCCTGATTTAGGCAGCTTGTTCCCTACGCAGGTATTAACCTGATCAGGTTCACGGATCCCGCTTTCGCGATCTCAGCCACAAACTAATTACTTAGCTTTGGCACTCCGACAAGTATTGATATATAAATTCTGTTCGTTGATTTGAAGGTATTACCCAACAAATCTGCACTGAGTGTACGTCAGTTAAAAACTGCCCGCAAGGGGCTGTTTTTCAAAAACTTAAAATTATTTAGGGATAAACACAAATGTTTGCTCGCCTTGCATGACTAATTGCTGGTCTTGCATTTTAAGCTCGGCACCTTGCTTTAAGGCTTGTAATAACTGCTGCTCAAACTCATCAAGGTCTTCGCCGCACGACTTGCGCGTCATTCCTAGTTTACTTACGGTAAGGTTACTTTCTTCAAGCGAGCCCTCACCAAAAAATTTGTTACAGCCAGCAAAACCGTTTACTTGCAGTGCTTCAATAAAACTCATTGATGCATTAAACGAAGGTGGAATTGCTAAACCATCAACACGTGATAATTGCCATTGGGTGTATTTAAGCTGCTCACTGGTAACCGTCCCTGTTGATGCGCAACCAACACATAAACCGACTATAAGCATCGGTATTGCTGCTAATTTCATGCTACTACTAACTAATTGTCTAATTAATATAATTGTAACAATATTTATGCCCTTTATCCGTTAAAAATGCATGTTTTAAATGTAAATTTTTGTTCTATGATAGTTTAAAAGTTATACAATTAAGCACTAAGTTGTAGTTTTGAATACGTTATCTATTTGCTCTGGTAAAAACGGCCTACCTTTTTCATTAACGGACGTTCCTATAACCAGTGCATTGAGCATTACTTTTTCATCGCTTTTACGTATAACCGTTTGCTTAAACGCAAATTTTAAACGACTAATACGCTGCGGCTCTACAGCCACATAAAATTCATCCCCAGGTAATAGTGAATGTTTATAGTCCATTTCGCTGCGCATCACGACTAGGTTAATTTTATCTTTCGCTAATTGAGCAAAATCAATACCGTGTGCGGACAAAAATTCATGGCGAGCATGCTCTAAATAATTAAAATAAACACTGTTATTTACGATACCTTGTAAGTCACATTCGTAATCACGTACTTTGAAGTCAACTTTAAAGGTCATATTAGTAATCCTGATTATTTAACGTATAATTGCCGCGTTTATAGCACATGTGTTTAAATAATTGCTACCATACGAGTCCCTAAAATGGAGTTAAGTAACCCAATGAACTTACGTTTGTCTTTAATTACTGCCGCACTTTTACCGCTGCTTGGTGCACCAATTGCAGCTAACGCTGATGATAGCGACCTAGAAAGAATTGTTGTAACCGGCGATTTTCAGCGCGAAAACATTCAAACTTTAAGCGCGAGTGCGAGCTTATTCAGCGAAGATGAAATTAATCAACGTGGTGCAAGTTACTTAGACGAAATGTTAGGCAGTGCCGCCAATGTAAATTTTGCATCTGGTGCGTCGCGTGGTCGTTACATCCAAATTCGTGGCGTGGGACTTCGCTCACAATTTGTAGACCCTATTAATCCATCTGTAGGCTTAGTAATTGATGGCATTAACTATTCTGGACTTGGTGGCAGCTCATTATTATTTGATATAGACCAAGTAGAAATTTATCGTGGCCCACAAGGTACACGCTTTGGCGCAGACGGTATGGCCGGTATGATCCAAATGGGTTCAGCTAAAGCCACGAGCGATCCAAGTTTAAAATTACAAGTAGGTGCTGGCACATACAACACACGTGAAGCAGGCATTGCAGCAAGCACAGGCTTAACAGATGACACTAGCGCACGCGTTAGCTACTTTCGCAGAAAGTCAGACGGTTACGTAGATAACTTGTATTTAAATGACGAAACACAAAATCAAGACGAACAAGTAGCCCGCTTTAAAATAAACAGTCAGCTTACAAAGCATTTAAATACTGAGTTAAACCTTCACTATATTGATATAAACAACGGTTACGATGCATTTACGCTTGATAACAGCCGCAATAGTGTTGCCGATGAGCCAGGGCAAGATAATCAAGAAAGCTACGCAATCGGTGTTAATAATACTTACACGGGTTTTGACGCTTTTGATGTAAATCTAAACCTCTCGGCTATCGATACCGAATTACTTTACAGCTTTGACGAAGACTGGGTATGTAACGATACAAGTGAGCCAAAGTTATGTGCTGCAGGCTTACACCCTGATGGATACAGCTCAACCGATCTTTACAGCCGCGATCGCGACGATCAGTCTGTAGATTTACAGTTTAACTCTAAAACAGGTAACTGGGTTGCGGGTATTTATTACCAAAACCGTGACGTTGACTTAGAGCGCCAATACACATGGCTAGCAAGCCCATTTTCTTCAACTTACGAAACGAGTAACGTTGCAGTATATGGTCAAGTAGCTACTCCAATTGGTCCTAAAACAACATTAATTACAGGTTTACGTGTAGAGCAATACCAAGGCGACTACACCGATAGCAATGGCTTTATACAAGACACTGACGACGTAATGGTTGGCGGTAAAATAGCGCTAGAGTATCAAGTAATTGATCGTACGATGATCTACACCAGTATCACGCGTGGCTACAAAGCTGGCGGTATTAACTCAGAAGCACTAGCTAAAGCGAAAGATGAAGGCTTAAACCTAAGCGCTGATTTTTTCCAGCAACACACCAGTTTCGACCCTGAATATTTATGGAGCGGCGAATTTGGTGTTAAAGGCTCATCGCTTGATGACAAATTTACACTTCGCTTAGCTGCATTTTACATGCACCGCGACGATATTCAGTTAAAAGCATGGCAAGTAGAAGGCCAGCAATTTACCGGTTATGTTGATAACGCAAGCTCTGGTAGCAACTACGGACTAGAAGTTGAGGGAAGTTACCAACTAACTGATAATCTATTTTTAACGGGTAGTGCTGGTTACTTAAACACTGAAATAGACGACTTTGTAACACAATCAGGCTTAAATCAAGACGGTCGTGAGCAAGCGCAGTCACCTAAATACCAGTATGCGTTTACTGCACGTTACAACTTTACTAACGCATTTTACGGCATGGTGGGTATTGAAGGTAAAGACGATTACTACTTCTCTGATAGCCACAACTCACAAGCACCAAGCAGCAACTTAGTTAATTTAAGCTTTGGCTACGAAGCAGACATGTGGGCAGTTCGCGCATGGGCTCGTAACGTGTTTGATGAAACGCTCCCTACACGTGGCTTTGAGTTTGGTAACGATCCGCAAGATGGTTACCAAACGCATACCTATACACAACTCGGTGAGCCTCGTGTAGCAGGTGTTACGTTTACGCTTAATCTGTAAGGCATAATAGTTGGCTTTCAACTAAAAGCTTTCAGCAAGCAATAAAAAACACCGCGTTTAAATTAAACGCGGTGTTTTTATATAAGAAGTAAAAATTTGTTGTAGACGTAGAGCTTGCTCACGTGAGAAGCGAAGCTTCTGATTATTTAGAGTTAAGTATAATCGACATATAATCAAACAACTTTTTAAAGCTTCGCTTTCACGCGCCAGCAAGCTGTCCGCCTAAAGAGAATTCATAGCACCGAGTTCAATTTTATGGCTGTGTTGTAGGCGTCGAGCTTGCTCACGTGAGAAGCGAAGCTTCTTATTACTTTAAACTAACCAAATAAAAAGCCCTTAAAGCTTCGCTTTAACGCGCCAGCAAGCTGCACGCCTACAGGCTAAGCATCACGCTCTTTGCACATCAAATAAGTAACAATAAAACATGTGGTAGACGTCGAGCTTGCTCACGTGAGAAGCGCTGCTTCTAATTACTTTAAACTAACCAAATAAAAAGACCTTAAAGCTTCGCTTTAACGCGCCAGCAAGCTGAACGCCTACAGAGAATTCATAGCACCGAGTTCAATTTTATGGCTGTGTTGTAGCCGTCGAGCTTTCTCACGTGAGAAGCGAAGCTTCTTATTACTTTAAACTAACCAAATAAAAAGACCTTAAAGCTTCGCTTTAACGCGCCAGCAAGCTCTGCACCTGCAGGCCAAGCATTACGCTATTTGCACATCAAACGCTATTACGTCTTTAATTTTCTCTTTGTTTGTTGCAAGCATTATCAACCTATCAATCCCCAAAGCAACACCAGCGCACTGTGGTAATCCATGCTCCAGCGCTTTAATTAAACGTGTATCCATTGGTACTTGCTTTAAACCGTTTTCAGCGCGGTATGCATTATCTTCATTGAAACGTTTAGCTTGCTCACTAGCATTTGTCAGTTCGTTGAAGCCGTTAGCCAATTCCATATTTTTGTAATAAAGCTCAAAGCGCCCTGCTACTCGCTCATCGTGTTCACAAATTTGAGCAAGTGCCGCTTGAGAAGCTGGAAAATGATACACAAAACATGGCTTAGCCTGCCCTATTGTTGGCTCTACTTTCATACAAAATAATAATTGCAGTAAGGTATCTTTATGCGTTTCATTTTGGGCTATATCAGCAAACCCCTGCTCACAAGCAAGCTGCCTTAATTGCTCTATATTTGCGGTTAGCGGGTCAAGTCCGAGTGCTTGTTCAAACGCTTCTTGATAAGTAAGTCTAGTTGCAGGCTCGACACCTAAAACAAGCTGCATAAGCTCATCCATTTCATCCATAAGTGCAAATTCATCAAAGCCTGGGCGATACCATTCCAGCATAGTAAATTCAGGATTGTGATGACTACCCGCTTCTTCATTTCTAAATGCTTTACAAAGCTGAAAAATAGCGCCTGAGCCTGCTGCTAACAAGCGTTTCATGGCAAACTCTGGAGATGTTTGTAAAAATAAAGGAAGCCCACCAGCATGCCCTGGACCTACAAATGTGGTATTAAAACTAGCTAAGTGCACATCGGTTACACTGGCAGCACTTAAGCTTGGCGTTTCTACTTCTAAAACATCACGTGCATAAAAAAATTCACGAATGCGACGTAATATCGCTGCGCGTTGTTTTAGTGTTTCAATGCTTGCGCTTGGGGCCCAAAGATCTGCTGACATATTTTCTCCAAAAAAAATCCCAGCGTAAGCTGGGATTTTATAAACAATGTTAAAGCTTACTTAACACGGCTTACGTATTCACCGTTACGGGTGTCTACTTTAATTACTTCGCCAATTTGTACGAACAATGGAACTCGTACTACAGCACCTGTGCTAAGCGTTGCTGGTTTACCACCAGTACCCGCTGTATCGCCTTTAAGGCCAGGATCTGTTTCAGTGATCTCAAGCTCAACAAAGTTAGGTGGTGTAACAGCAATAGGGCTGCCATTCCATAATGTAATTGTGCATAAATCATTTTCAACTAACCATTTTACTGAATCGCCTAGTGCTTTTTCGTCAGCAGCAATTTGCTCAAATGTTTCGTTGTTCATGAAATGCCAAAATTCGCCATCTGTATATAGATACGCTAAATCAGTATCCATTACATCAGCACCTTCAACTGATTCACCCGATTTAAAGGTTTTTTCAAGCACCTTACCAGAGATAAGTTTACGGATACGAACACGGTTAAACGCCTGGCCTTTACCAGGTTTTACCATTTCATTTTCTAAGATACTGCAAGGCTCGCCGTCCATCATAATTTTTAGGCCGCCCTTGAACTCGTTGGTGCTATAATTCGCCATCGTTTCCTCTATTTATATTTTTTCGAGTAATCTACATGCCAATGATACAAAGAAATGAAGCAAATTTGCATAAAAACTGGCAAAAAGAATTAGCAAATGTAGTTACCTGCCCAAAAACCTTGCTTGAAATGGTCGGTTTATCGAGCCAAGTCCATGAAAACGACCTAAAAGCCCGTAGTTTATTTCCGGTACGTGTGCCTATCCCTTTTATAAAAAAAATACGCAAAGGCGATCCAAACGATCCTCTTTTGCTACAAGTTATGCCACGCCATCAAGAATTTTTGACTAAATCGGGTTTTAATAAAGATCCTCTACTTGAGCAAGATAACGACCAACCAGGCCTTTTACATAAGTATAAATCACGTGTTTTAGTGATGTTTAAAACCGGCTGTGCTGTAAATTGTCGTTACTGCTTTAGAAGGCATTTTCCGTATCAAGAAAACCAGCTTAATAAAAAAAGCCTGCTAGAAACACTGAGCTACATAAAATCAGATGCCAATATAAACGAAGTGATTTTAAGTGGTGGCGATCCACTCATGGCCAAGGACGATGCAATAAGCTGGTTTTTAGATGAACTTGAGCAATTACCACAAATTAAACGAATGCGAATTCATAGCCGTTTACCAGTAGTTATACCTGCGCGAGTGACCGATGAGTTATGTGAACGATTAGCAAAATCGCCATTAAAAATTATTTTTATTAATCACATAAACCACGCAAACGAAATAGACGCTGATTTTAAAGCCGCTATGCAAAAGCTTAAACAAGCAAACGTAGCGCTTCTAAACCAAGCTGTAATTTTAAAAGATGTGAATGATACGCTCGATGCACAAATAAATTTAAGCGAAGCGTTATTTGACGCAGACGTATTACCGTATTATTTGTATTTGCTAGATAAAGTTGAAGGGGCCAGCCACTTTGATATTAATGAAGCGCAAGCAATTGAAATAATGGCAGAGCTATTAAAAGCTCTGCCTGGATTTTTAGTGCCTAAATTAGTAAGAGAAATCGGTGGTCAAAAAAGTAAAACACCTATCGACCTTAAGCTAATTTAAAGCAGCATTTAAACATATATATTTACGTTGTTACCCAGTGATGCAGTCGCCGATTTAGCCGGTGTTTGCGCACTTGACGATTGCGCTGCACCTTCAATAAGTGCAAGCGCCGCAGCGCCATCAGCTAATTGCTGTTTTTTAGACAAAGCAGCAGTGTAAAGCTCACTGCCTTGGCCTGAACCAGACATAGCTGGTAAATTTCCACCTGATATATTCATAATTATAAGCCTTAATCAACCTGACTTTTAAATGTAATCCACGTATTATGTCGGCCATGCAGCACAAAGCTTTAGGAAAACCATGGATTCTATTATTGAACAACTCAACACTAACTTAAAAATTGTTTATCGTCAGGCACTTGATGCCGATAAAAAATTAGACGAATTACAACAACAAGGCCATGGCAAATTTAAAGCCTTATTTGCACAAGATGCCGGTTTTAGCTTTGAAGCTAAACGTTTTAAGCCTTATGTTCTTGATGTAGCCGCTGACGTAGAAAGCTTATCTAACGATGGTTTTGATGAAGAAAAGCTTAAAACAACCGTTATTAAGTTACAGCAAATACTAACGCTGTTAGCTACTTTTAAGTAATATAATCAGCTTAAAAAAATGCCGCTATTTAGCGGCATTACTATTTTAAGTTAATCTAAACTTGGTAATATTTGTTCACCAAACCACTCTGTTAGTAAGCGTTTTTCGTAATAGAATGATTCGTCGCGGCCCATTTTAATTTTATCCATAAAGCCCATATCTTTAAGCTCCACATCAGTATCTTTACTTAGAACTGTACCGTCTTTATCGGTTAACGAATAATCTAGCTTAATGCGTGGAAAATAAATGGGTTTCACTACACGAATTTCATCCATACCGCCATAACGCACATCACCCGCTAAATCTAAATCAGTAAACTCTACGTTTAATTTATAATCTTTTGGCAATTGTTCGGCTAGTTTAGCCATATGCTTTTCGAAACTTGCTGCCACACTTTTGTGATATGAGCTCTTAGTTTGATTTGACGCTCGCACATCACGATAATCATTAAAGTCATGCCATTTAACAACAGACTCGCCCGCATGGGCAAGTGCAGGCAATGCGATACACATTGTTGCTGCTATTTTTTTAACTAAATTCATATCTTTCTCCAAAGAGGTAGACCAATCACAAAGGTGTAGATTGGAATAAACCTAGCATTAGCTATTACTAAACCCAGTTTAGCACTTGTTTATTAACTATAACTTAATCTTACGTATAAAGTGTTACTTATAGCGAGCGAAATGTAATCAAAATTATTAATATTAATTCATATAAATATCATGATTTACTGTAAATAATAAAAGTCACAGATAAAGCATGTAAACCATCTCAATTTATGGTGAAATTAGCTTAATTGATAAAAGGTACCCACGGAGCTTTCATGACTATTTTAGTAACCGGTGGCGCAGGCTATATTGGCTCGCACACTGTTTTAGAACTTTTACAGCAAGGTAACGATGTTGTTGTTATTGATAATTTAAGTAACTCATCACAAGAATCACTTGCGCGCGTAAAGAATATTACAGGCAAAGAAGCCACTTTTTACCAAGGCGATATTCTCGATAAACCCTTTTTAGATTCAGTATTTGCAAAACACACAGTTGATAGTGTTATACATTTTGCGGGTTTAAAATCAGTGGGCGAGTCGGTTGCAAAGCCTGTTGAGTACTATCAAAACAATGTACAAGGTACGCTTACGCTTGTTGATGCAATGCGCGACGCAGGCGTATTTAAGTTAGTATTTAGCTCGTCAGCCACGGTATACGGCGACCCTGCAAGCTTACCAATTAAAGAAGACTTCCCTGTAGGTGGTACTACTAACCCTTACGGCACATCTAAGTTAATGGTTGAGATGATGCTACAAGATATCGCTAAATCAGATGAGCGCTTTGCGTTTGCTATTTTGCGTTACTTTAACCCAGTGGGTGCACATGAGTCGGGCTTAATTGGTGAAGATCCTAATGGTATCCCAAATAACCTTTTACCGTTTATCGCACAAGTAGCGGTAGGTAAATTAAAGCAACTCGCTGTATTTGGTGATGACTACGACACAGTTGATGGCACAGGCGTGCGCGACTACATCCACGTTGTAGATTTAGCTATTGGGCATTTAAAAGCGCTTAATAAAATTGCCAGCAGTACGGGTGCATTAGTTTATAACCTAGGTACTGGTAACGGGTATTCTGTACTACAAATGGTTAATGCATTTATCAAAGCAAGCGATCAGGCCGTTCCCTATCAGGTTTCGCCTCGCCGCCCTGGTGATATTGCAGCGTGTTATGCCGCACCAGAAAAAGCACTTAATGAACTTGGTTGGGAAGCAGTACGCGGTATAGACGAAATGATGCAAGATACGTGGCGTTGGCAGTCAAATAACCCAAATGGTTATAAAGGTTAATTAAAAAAAGCTTCGCCCTTAAAATAAGTCCGCGGTATCGAGCCGCGCATACCGAGTATCTTAAACACCGAATTCAATTTGTGGCTGCGTCGTAGGAGTAGAGCTTGCTCACGCGAAAAGCGCAGCTTTTAATATTCAAACTGATTGTTACCTACTTTTGGCTCTCTAAAGCGCAGCGCCCTCTTAATCTCTTTGTGAATAAATCACTTAAAATCTTATTTACAAAGAGAACTAAAAGAGGAGTAAATGAGAAGACACCAAAGCATATAAATTACGAGCTTCGCTAGTCACGCTAGCAAGCTGGGCGTCTACAAGTAATTTAACCACAGCGTTAAATTTTGACTGTAGGCATGAAGCTTGCTCACGCGAAAAGCGCAGCTTTTAATTATTAAAACTGATTGTTACCTACTTTTTGGCTTCTCTAAAGCACAGCGCCCTCTTAACCTCTTTGTGAATAAATCACTTAAAATCTTATTTCACAAAGAGGAGTAAATGAGAAGAGACCAAAGCATATAAATTACGAGCTTCGCTCGTCACGCTAGCAAGCTGGGCGTCTACAAGTAATTTAACCACAGCGTTAAATTTTGACTGTAGGCATGAAGCTTGCTCACGCGAAAAGCGCAGCTTTTAATTACTTATATTTAGTTACTTATATCTAATATCTAATATCTAACAACAACTATTTTTTATGTCTGCGCCCACTGTCTTAGCAAGTTATGATAAACCCCTGTTAATTGAATAATCTCTGGGCTATCTTCTACTTTGCTGCGCAAACTTTGAATCGACATATCTAAATCAAATAACAAACCACGTTTTTCGTCGCTGTTTACCATGCTCTGTAACCAAAAGAATGAGGCTAATCTACGCCCACTCGTTACAGGCATTACACGATGTAAACTCGTTGAAGGGTACAACACCATACTACCTGCTGGCAGCTTTACACTATGTGAGCCATAAGTGTCTTCAATAACAAGTTCACCGCCCTCATAATCTTCGGGGTCATTAATAAATAAGGTCATTGATACATCTGTACGGATTTTTACTGGCGTGCCCGGCACTTGTCTAATCGCATTATCTACATGCACACCAAACGATTGCCCACCTTGATAACAGTTAAAAAGCGGAGGGAAAATTTTTGCAGGAAGCGCCGCCGACATAAACAAATTACTGCGCGCAAGTGCTGCCATTATAATGTCGCCAAGCTCTTGGCATTCAGGGCTATTTTCAGGTAGCTGTAAGTTATTTTTTGCTTTGGTTGATTGATGCCCTGCGGTAATACTGCCATCGGCCCACTGGGCTTTAAGCAAAACCTCATGACAATAAGCCACTTCTTCTTTCGTTAATAGCTCTGGAATTTTAACTAGCATGTGCGCCCTCTCACATTTTCATCAAATAATTAAGGGCAGAGTTAACTCTGCCCTTTTATGCCGTACTTATTTTACTCTTAGAAAGAATAGCTCGCTGTTAAACTAAACTTACGACCATCACCTGGTACAAAGTGTCCACCACCTAACTGATCCACGTAATCTTTATCACCTAAGTTTTCACCATTAAACTGCAGGCTCAAATCTTTTGATATGTCATATGCAACCATCAGGTCAAAAATAGTATAACCTGGCGCACGAGAGCGTGTTGACGTAGTGCCGTTGTAACGCTCACCTACATATTGCGCACCTAAACCAAACGATAACTTATCCGACATATCGTATGTAGTCCAAACACTTGCGCTATTTTTAGGTGTACGTGCAAGCTCGTTACCAATTTGAGTTGCGTCGTCGCCTAATGCTTTAGTTACTTCGCTATCTTGGTAAGTGTATGAAGCAATTACAGTCCACTCTTTAGTAATTAGGCCAGTTGCTGAAAGCTCTAAGCCTTGTACGCGCTGTTCACCACCGAGTATTTCGTCACTTGAGCTATCTGCAAATGGGTCATCAGTACGGGCATTGGTTTTTTCAGTACGGAAAAGTGCAGCATTAGTTTGCAGGCGACCATCCATTAGGCTCCATTTAGTTCCTAATTCATAACTGCGGCTTTCTTCTGCGTCTAAATCAGCTGCATTTGAACGCGTAGATACCGTTAGCCCTTCAGCCGATGGGTTAAATGAATTACCTGCGCCTAAATATACACTGCCATTTTCTGCTGGTTTATAAACTACTGCTGCATTCCAGCTAAATAAATCGTCACTTGTAGAAATTAAAGCACTTGGGTTAGCGTAATCGTTATGGTAATCCGTAGTAAAGCTATCAAAGCGAATTCCGCCCGTAACTTCCCATTGCTTGTTAAGTGTTACTGTATCAAATGCATAAATAGCTTGGTTTTTAGCTTTAGCTTCAATGCTCGTACCGTCACGGCCATACACACCCGTAAATGCAATTGTTGCGTCAGGGTTGTATAAGTCGTTGCGTATTCCATCTTCAATTAGGTTATCAGGTGTAGTTGCAACAAAGTTATGACGTGTAAACGTTTCATTTGCAAGTTCAGCACCCACTACAACATCATGAGTAAAGCCAGCAAACTCATAGTTACCAATTAAATCAACTTGAAGTGCAGCAAGTGAATTTTCTGTATCACGTGTTTTTTCATCTGCAAAGGTAATATCAGTGTCTGTTGTAACCGAGAAATAACGCGGTGCAGTTGTTACTGACTCACGCTTAACTTTACCTAAACGACCTTGCACACGTAATGTAGTATTTTGAGAAAAATCATACTCATAACGAGCTGTTGTTGAGTAGGCTTCAATATCTTCGTAATCACGGTAAATATTACCGTAAAAGTTATCAAAATCGACAGGAGAAGGTGAGCGCGCGCTATCTGCAAGTTCAGCTACAGGCGTATCGCTGTAAACCCACGGAATGCCGTAATCTGGTAAATTATCTTGGCGTTGATACTCTAGGTTTAAATCAAAACGGCTGTTTGTACCAAGTCCTGTTGCAAATGCAAACGCAACAGCATTTGTTTCATTTTCAACATGGTCGCGACCTGCAACATCACCTTTATCAGTAAGAAGGTTTATACGTAGCGCGCTTGTATCGTTTACTTGAATGTTAGTATCAAAACGACCACGGTAATCGTTTTCTGTGCCTAAACGTAGCGAAACGTCGTTAAAGTTGTCTAACTTCGCCTTTTTACTTTCTAAATTAACACTACCACCTGTTGCACCACGACCAGAAACTGCTGAGCCTGGGCCTTTTGCAACTTCAACGGCTTCAATGTTGTAAATATCACGTGTGTAACCTGCAACATCGCGAATACCATCAACAAAAATATCATTTGTTGCACTAAAACCACGAATCGACATGCTATCGCCAGTAGGTGAGCCACCCTCACCTGCAGCTAAAGAAATACCTGAAACATTACGTAAAGCATCACGTAGGCTATCTACGTTTCTATCTTTCATTACCGCTTGGTTAATTACCGTTACAGTTTTAGCTGTATCGAGTAGCGGTTGAGTGTATTTATGCGACGTTGATTTTTCTACAACATAGCTAGACTCAGTTTTAGTTTCTGCTTTGGTTACCGATAGTTCTTGAACATCCTGTGCACTTGCCCAAGTTGAAAGCGTAGCTGTAACAACCGCTGCAATTGGCTTCACGTACGCATTTCCTTTATTCGATGGCTTACTCATGGTTACTCCGTAGTTTTTATTAAGCACTTAACTATTGTTAATTTAAGGTACATATTTAATTTCGGCGAAATCCTACCACTCAAACAACGCAATGTAAACGATAACTGTTATCAATTGCATTGTCATGTGAATTCCTATATTGTATACACACTCAAAAATTAACAGTAATTACGTCCTTGTAATTACTTGTCGTAACTTTCAGGATTGTTGTTAAGTAATGCGAAGCTTAATTAAACCAATTAGCGTAGTTATCGCGCTTTGTAGCACCATGGCAGTAAAAGCCGACACAGTTAGTGAGCTAGAACAACTCGTTAATAAATGGCTACAAATAGAAAATCAAAACACAGAATTAAATACTCATTGGCTTGAACAAAAAAGCAGCATGGAGCAAACCTTAACGCTTCTTAATGCTGAGCAGCAGCAACTTAGCGAGCTTAATCAGCGAAGAAAAAAAAGCACCAGTGAGCTTACCCAAAAACGCGAACAGCTTGTTACTCAGCAATCAGAACTTGAAAATGATCAACAGCAATTGAACGACCAACTAGCACGTATTTCTGGGCAATTACTTTCATTACAAGTGCAATTACCTCCGCCACTTTTAAGTAGTTGGAAAAACACTGGTGATTTAAGCGACTCACAACTCAGTACAACTGACAAATTACAAACAGCGCTAAAAATGCTGACCCTACTTAATGATTTTCAACAACGTATTTCAATTCACGAAATGGCTATTAAACACCCTGACGGGCAAGAAGTGTGGGTAAAGCAGCTTTACTTAGGTGCAGCTCAAGCATGGTTTGTAAGTGAAGATTTAAGTTACGTAGGTATTGGTTTTCCAAGTGACTTAGGTTGGCAGTGGGAATTTGACCCAAGTATTAATGCTGAGCAAGTTGCACTGGGTATTGCTGTACAGCAAAAAAAGCGCGCTGCTGATTGGGTAACACTCCCAATATTAAGTTATGTAAATAAAAACCAGCAAGGGGCTAAATAATGGCTACTAACAGCATAATTGCAGCATTTAGCGCCACAGTGTTACTTTTTAGTGCAAATATTTCTTTTGCAGCTAGCAGTGATGATGCTAAACAAAGTATTTTAAGTGATATTAAAACAGCGCAACGTACTCTAAATAAAACTCAAAATAGTATTTCAAAAGAGCAAGCTACCCTTGCAAAGCAAATTTTTACCAAGCAGCAATCGCTCAGTAAATTACGCGCGCAAGCAGCCGTTAATCGCCGCCTAGCTGACGAAAATACGTTAAGCCTCGATCAGTTACAAACCCGATTAGACACTTGGCAACAGCAGCAGCAATACCAATTAAACTTACTTAGCCGTTTTGTGCGCCAAAATACCAGCAATAGTGCTAGCAGTAACGAGTCGATTAATAATCAGAACGAGTTATTAAGCCGCGTTATATCGCAAATTAATAATCAAGAACAGGCACTTTACCCACACTTTAATAAGCAATCGATTGTGCTCAGTAATGGCGAATTAAGCCAAGCTAATACCCTTCAAGTAGGTCCTGTTGCATGGTTTAGTACGCAAACACCTAAACTTATGGGCTTATTAAATTTGGATGATGAATCTAATGCATTAAAAGTAGCGTTAGTGCAATCAACAAGTAACGATAACCCACTCGATAATACTTTAAATCAAAATGGTGCAGGCTCAACATTACTTACTTTTGATCCTAGTTTAACGCACTTAGTCACGAGCCAAGCTCAACAAGAAAGTCCGCTTGAACACTTAGAAAAAGGCGGCTTATGGGCTATCCCTATTATTTTGTTTGCCTGCTTTGCACTAACTATTGCGCTATTAAAAGCCGCACAACTACTGCGTTTAAGTAAAATTAAAATGCACTCTCAAATGCAATTACAGCAATTTTTTAAAGCTGAAAATAGCAGTGAATTTGCAGGCATGCAGCAGCAGTTATTTAACTTAACGCTGCAAAGCGAAAAAGGCCAAGTACGAGACGATCAATTATTTAATCAGTTAATTCACGATAAGCATAAACTCGATAACTTTATTGGCGCTATTGCCGTTACAGCTGCGGTAGCTCCACTACTTGGCTTGTTAGGTACTGTTAGCGGCATGATCGAAACATTTAAAATGATGACCTTGTTTGGCTCAGGCGACCCAGAAGTTGTATCGGGCGGTATCGCACAAGCACTTATAACAACTGAATTGGGTTTAGTCGTGGCCATACCTGCTCTGGTATTAAATGCACTGCTATCGCGTAAAGCAAAAGCGTATTACAGCCAACTAGAAGGCTTTGGATTACAGCTTAGTCAACTAGAAAAAGGAGAAACCAATGTTTGAGAAAATCGTTAGTAACCCTATTTGCTGGTGTATTCTTTTACTCGCTTTATTTGTATACCAGCTAATTTTTCATGACCTACTGCACCTTAAACAATACCAAGCGCAGCGCAAAGGTTATTGGCAAGAAGTTAGCTCTATTTTAACAGCAGCGCTTCCGCTACTTGGTTTATTAGGCACCATTGTTGGTTTGCTTGATACATTTAAAGTAATGGCGCTGGGCCATAACGAGTTAATGAGTGACGCCATTGGTGATGCATTACTAACAACTCAATTGGGCCTTGTGTGCGCTATTCCTGCGTGGTTAATGCAAGCATATTTAGCGTATTCTCAGCGTAATCCTAAATTACATACATTAAGTAAGCAGTTAGGGTAACACTATGCAATCACGTTTAAAGCACAAGCTAGAGCAAGAAGCGGGGCAACATATTGATATGTCGCCACTACTTGATGTGGTATTTATATTGCTAATATTTTTTATTGTTACAACCGTATTTGTACGCGAAAGCGGCGTTGAAGTTGATAAACCACAAGCCGTATCGGCCAGTCGTCTTGAGCAGCAAGTTATATTTTTAGCAATAACCGACTCTCAACAAGTATTTTTTGATGGTAGCCAAATTGGTGTTGCTGGCGTGCGTAGTAGTGTCGAGCAAATGTTAAAACAGCAACAACGCCCTGTGGTTATTCAAGCTGATAAAACAGTACCTACTGAGTTACTTGTTCAAGTAATTGACGAAGCAAAGCTGGCAGGCGCGGCGCAAGTTAACTTAGCGACCAAGCAATAATATGCACACGATTAACCCGCTTCAAAAAACAAAAAACAATCGCCATCCACTTTTTGCATTTGGCCTTAGCTTAATTGTACTTAGCGCTGCATTACTGCTTTTATGGCTTGGGCAACTTGCAGAGCATCATATAAAAGACAAAGTAGTTGTGCGCGAAATTGCCATGGTGGCACTGCCACCACCTCCTCCACCATCAATATCGCAACAGCAAACAAGTGAGCCAATGCAAAGCTTATCGGTAGAAGGTGCAGGCGCGTCTATTCAAGCCGTAAAAATTAAGATCACCAGCAATTTAAGTATTGTAAAACCCGATACACCCAACGTAAAAGTAAACGCGCCACAATGGCAATCAATGAGTGTAAATTGGGATGCATTTAGCTTAAATCAACTCGATGGTCTCCCAACTTTGCTTACTCCTGTTAAGGCCGTTTTACCAAAAAGCTTAACCCGTCGAGGTGTTGATGTATTTACTGTAAAACTCGATGTATTTATTGATGAAAGTGGCAAGTTAAGTTTAATTGAGGTAGTACAAAATCCATACCCTGAACTTAAACCAGCTATCGACAAAATTATTAAACAAAGCCGCTTTAGTGCACCTAAAAAAGAAGGTGAAACCGTACGCGCTCGCTTTATTTGGCCAATCGAATTTAAACCTTAAGCCTATTAAAATGAAAAACATGAACGTAATTAAAACGCTAAAACCATTAACTCGCGCAGTTATCACTACTTTAATGTGCTCACTCCCTTTATTAGGTGTAAGTAGCGTGCATGCAAGCGCCGTGAGTACACCATTAAAAAGTGCGCCACTAAAAGTAACTTTATCGCCTAGCGATCCAACATGGCAGTTAGCTATAAATAATAAATTATTAGGCCCTACAGAGGTTCTTATTGAACCGACCGAGCGCGGTTTTGCTCGCCAAGTGCAACCACTATTACAAGCCGGTAATTACAGTGAAGTCGCTGCGCTATTTAAAGGCCGTGATATAAATCAAGATAGCACTGCTTTAAACTTATTACGTGCACAAGTACTGCTTTCAACAAAGGACTTTAATAACGCTGAACTAGCTTACCTAGCGTGTTTAAAAGCTTCACCTGATTTAGTAAAAGCACATCAAGGTTTAAGCCTTTTATACATGCAACAAGCAAAGTATGCCAAAGCACAAACGCACCTAGTTCACAGTATTGAACTTGGCCAAGCTGACGCACAAAGTTATGCGCAACTTGCTTATATACACGTGCAGCACAGCCAACCTTGGAGCGCAGTAGCGGCGTACCGCCAGGCGCTAATGCTAGCGCCTGAAACAAGCCAATACCAACAAGGGCTATTGTATGCGTTAATTGAATCGGGTGATTTAAATCAGGCAAATGCATTATTAAAAGAATTACTTAATAAAAGCCCTGATAAAGCTGAACTTTGGCTACAACGTGCACAAATAGCATTACAGCTTGATCACAAAAATCAGGCGCTTGCTGCTATTGAAGTGGCCTTAAAACTTAACCCTAAAGATACCAGCAACCAGCTTTTAGCAGCCCAGTTGCATTTAAGTGAAGGCAGCACTGAACGCGCTGTTAGTTTATTAAAGCAAGGTTTAAAACACGCAAATAAAAAACAGCAAATTGAGGTTATTAATACCACGATGCAAACGCTAGCTTGGCTTGTATCGGAGCAAAAATGGAATTTAGCTAAAGAGCTAATAGGCAGCGCAAAAAGATTAACTAAGCAGCTACCCCGTGATGAACAAGCTCAATTTTCTGTATACAGTGCACAACTTGCTATGCAGCAAGGTAATACTACGCGCGCTCTTAACAGCTTAAATAACGCACTTAAAATAAGCCCGAATTTAGGTGATGCCCTACTTAGTTTAGCGAGTATTTATCGCAGTAAAAATCAGCTTACCCAAGCTAAACTTATGTATGTTCGTGCACAAGCCCTACCTGATTATCAACTATCGGCATGGCTTGGGTTATCGCAAATAGCGATTGATTCTAAAGACTATTCGAGTGCGCTCAAGCATCTTAGAAGAGCATTACAAGCAAACCCGGAGCGCCAAGACTTAATTACTAATATTCGCGCCCTTGAGAATATAGTACGCCAAGAAGGATAAGTTTAACGCCGTGGTTACATTTACTTGTAGACGCAGCGCTTGCTGGCGTGACGAGCAAAGCTCGTAATTTCTATATGCAATAAGATCTTAAGTGATTTGTTCACAAAGAGGCTAAAAAGAAGCTCACGCTTCAACGTGAGCAAGCTCGTTTACAATATATACTAAAGCGTTACCAATTTTGCATTTCGACTATGCGCGATTGCGTGCGTGCATATTCAAAGCTCAGTTTTTTACCTTTATACAAATGTTCAATGTCGGTTTGCGCATTTATTACCAGCAATTTATGGCAATCGTAAAACTCATCTACTAAGGCAATAAAGCGCCGCGCTTCGTCGTCAAAGATGTGCTCATCAAGCGTTTGTTTTTCGCGTTGATAACTATCTTCTATACCGTGAACAATAACTTTACCCGTTGCTTTAACACCCATTTGCGGCACGTTCGATACATATAACACATCAAATTGCGTTGCTAAAAACATATAATCGTTAGCACTGCGCGGGCCTGAGCATAGCGCCATAAAATCAATCATCAAGGCGTTATCTGCTTTTAATAAATAAGGTAAAATGCGGCCATGTACACTAATTGTATTTTTATATGTTACCTCTGCATAAGAAACTAAAAACTCATTTTCAAAATCGTGATTTGATAAATTAATAAAATAGTGACGACTATTTTTACCGTATCTAAAGCGGTGATCGTCCTCCCCCGCCACGCTAATTATATGGCAGTGACTATTAATTAAATCGATAGTAGGTAAAAATCGCGCTCGTTGCAGGCCGTTGTAATAAAGCTGCTCTGGCTTTGCGTTCGATGTGGCCACCAGCACAACACCTTGTTCAAACAACGCATTGAACAATCTCGCCATGATCATAGCATCGCCAATGTCGCTCACAAAAAACTCGTCAAAACACAGTACACGAATGTTTTTAGCCCACTGTTTTGCAATTAGGATTAGTGGATTTTTTTGACCTTGTAGCTGCGAAAGTTGGGCATGCACTTGCGCTATAAAATGATGAAAATGCAGCCGCTGCTTTTGCTCAGTAGGTAGGTTTTTATAAAATAAATCCATCAACATAGACTTACCTCGTCCTACGGGTCCATATAAATAAACGCCTTTTATTAAGGGCGCTTTTTGCCACCATGATGTGTGAGCTTGAAGTTGCTCGGTTAGCGTATTTAAAGCTTCCACTGCATTTTGCTGCGCAGCATCAAAACACAGTTCACCCGTGTCTACTTTTGCTTGGTAAAGGCTTAAAATTTGTGTGCTGTGCACTGTCATGGTATTTCACTATCGGCTATAATCGCGCCCATTGTAGCCGACTAAAAATGTGAACCAAAATGAAATTCCCTTGCCGCTTAGATAAGTTTATTAGCCACTTAGCTGAAATACCGCGCACGCAAGCCCGCGCGAGTATTAAGCGAAAAGAAGTAAGCGTTAATGGCGAAGTAATCACATCACATAATTTTCAGCTAGCCCAGCAAGATGAAGTACTGCACCAAGGTACGCCTTTGGTATTTTTAGGTAAGCGCTATTACATGCTAAATAAACCTGTTGGCTATGTATGTGCTAACAGTGACGAGCTACATAAAACTGTTTTTGACTTACTTGATGAGCCAAATATGAGCGACTTTCACGTGGCAGGTCGCCTTGATATAGATACTACAGGGTTAGTTATTATTACTAATGATGGCGATTGGTCACATAAAATCACGTCACCTAAAAGCAATAAATTTAAAACCTACCTAGTCGAAACTCAAGAGCCTATTACCGATGAAGCACTTGAGCAATTACGAACAGGTGTCATGCTGCATAACGAAAAAGATTTAACCCGCCCCGCTATAGCTGAGAGACTTGCTAATTACGGACTGCGTTTATCAATAAGTGAAGGTAAGTATCATCAAGTTAAGCGTATGCTTTACGCGGTAGACAACAAAGTAGTTGAGCTACATCGCGAGCAAATTGCGGGAGTTACCCTAGATGAAAACTTGGCTAGCGGTGAATATCGACTATTAACAACTCAAGAAATTAAGCTATAAAAGCGCTTTAAAGGAGCCTAAGTTTGGATATACTAGGGCGTGTTGAACTTTGTGGATTGAAATTTGTTCAATCTAGGGGCGATTTAATCGCGGCGCGAGGTTTGTAACCTAGTGGGCTAAGTAAAAATCGAGCAACAAAGAGTTAATCGCCCCTAGAAAGAACCCAAAGGGCAGAGCATGTTTGGCATTTATGCTGCGTTATCGCCTAATTATGGGGAATAACCACACTACATAGGCTCTGCCTTGCCTAAAAACCAAACATACTACTGCAAATTCAACCACCAACGTTCAACACGCCCTAACTAAAACAATATAGCCAAACTTTTACTTGAGCCTGTTGGCTTGCCCTACTAAAATAGCGCTCTTCAAAATCACTAAGGTCGGCCGTGTTAGTTAACTACAATCCCCCTATGAATCCGTATTTAACAATACTTTTCCAAGATGACGACTTACTTATCGTTAATAAGCCAAGTGAGTTATTAACTGTTCCAGGTAAAGATCCTAAACATGCCGACAGCTTAATTAATCGCGTTAATCGTGTTTTTCCAACAGCGAGAATAGTACACCGCTTAGATATGGCGACTTCTGGCATACTCTGTCTTGCCATGAATAAAGCCGCGCACAGACATTTAAGTATGCAGTTTCAAGAGCGCGAAACAGCCAAACGTTATATAGCACGTGTATACGGACAACTTGAAGCTGAAACAGGCTCAGTAGATTTACCCCTTATTTGTGATTGGCCTAATCGCCCTAAGCAAATGGTTGATCACGACAGAGGTAAACCTTCGCTTACGCATTTTAAAATACTTGAGCGTGAAGAAAATGCAACCCGTGTAGAGCTAACCCCTATCACTGGTCGCTCGCATCAACTACGTGTGCATATGTTAAGTCTGGGTCATCCTATTTTAGGTGATAGACTTTACGCCCATAAAGAGGCACTTGCTGCCGCTCCTCGCTTACAATTACATGCACAAATGCTGCAGTTGAAGCACCCAACCACTGAGCAAGTACTTACTTTTGAAGCCGAGCCTGAATTTTAACTGGCTCAAATACTTCGTAAATTATTAAACTTTTAGATAACTTTGCCGATACCTAACTAATTGTCATTAGTTAGGTGCGTTATGCTATTTTCACGGTTTTTAAAAGGTGCTTTTTATATACAGCTCAGCTGTGCGCTACTTTTAGCTAACCCTATCAGCGCGGCGGAACATATTGCCCCACCTAGCCTATCAAGTATTGAAAAGAGCGACATTGAGCGACTTCTTCCAAGCGATGAAATAAAACCAATATTAGCGGGTGAAACAGAATTTTTAAGTCTTTATAGCGAATATATGAGCGCTGATTTTAGAGGAGTAGTATTACTTATACCCGACTGGCACTCTACCCCAACCAACAACTCAGGCATGAACTACTTGCGTAAAGAGCTTAATAATTTAGGTTACAGTACCTACGCAATGACAGTGCCCGACATTGATTGGCAAACTAGTAAAATGGCAAAAACAACGCCCAGCGAAACCGAAGCTGCGCCTAGTAAAGCCGAGGAACCTGCATCACCCGACACAACAGCAAACGCCCAATCGCAGCCTGCAAAAGTAAAAGGAGAACCTCATTACGTAAATGCAATTGAAAAAGTAACCGATGACATACTTGATAACTACAAAATAAATCTCATCTCTCGTTTTAATGCGCTGTATCAAACCGCTATGGAAGATTCGAGTAATATAGTGGTTATAGCACAAGGCACGAGTGCGGGTGTGTTGTTGGAGTACTATGCAGATTTTCCAGATGAGAGACTGGATGCGTTTATAAGTTTAAGCAGTTATCTACCTAATACCAAGCGTAACGAAAGCTTGAGCCAAACGGCATCACTTGTTGCACCCGCCTTGCTTGATATTTACTACGCAAATGACAGCACAGACATTTTAATGAGCCTTAAAAATCGTCAGCGCTGGGTTAACCGAAATGCAAAATTTGATTACCGCCAACGCCAATTGTTTGGCCTGCGCGATCAACCCGATCAACACGCACGCCTAACAAAAGAAATAGACGGTTTTTTACGCCGACTTTTTTAAATACTCATAAGCAGCTTGAATATCTTGGCTCTTTTTAACAGCCAGTTCCATCATGTGTTTTGGTAGGCCTTGCGACACTAACTTATCAGGGTGGTGTTGCGACATAAGTTTACGGTACGCTACTTTTATATCACGCTGCGTTGCATCGCTATTTAAACCTAATAACGCCAATGCTTGCGCACGGTTCATGTTATTATTTGGCGGTACATGGTGCCCAGAACCTTCACGGTAACTACTACTTTGACCTTGGTTTTGTTGCTGCTGATTAAATTGCTGCTGTTGCTTTCTAAAGTTAAACTCTGCTTGGTAGCGCTTTAATACAAATGCAAAACGTGTTTTAGAAATACCTAACTGTTTACTTACTTCTGCTAATAGCTGCTTTTCTTGTTCGGCTAATACCCCGTCAGAAAATGCCATTTGAATTTGTATTTCTAAAAACAACTGTATTAGATCGTTTCGTTTAGCAAAGCGTTCTTTAAAATCGTGTACTGTTTCTTTAAGTGAGAAGTCGCTCTCTTTACCTGACTGAAATGCATGTTGTGCTTCGCGGCGTTCTTCACCTTTTAAGCCCATTTCATCCATAAACAAGTTAGCCGCTTTTATATGTACTTCGCTGACACGACCATTCGACTTGGCAATATGCCCCATAACAGCAAAGCAGCTTGAAAAGAATAAAGCTTGGCGCTCATTCACGTCGTCACCACTAAATAAGCTAGAAAAACCACCTGCTTTATCAAAGTTATTTTTTAAGCTTTTATCAAATAAATGACCTAGGTATAAACCTAAAATGGCACCAAATATTTTGCCAAACATAAAGCCAAAACAAAAACCGAGAATTTTTCCCCACATCTATAATACTGCCTTCTTAAAAAATTGAGTTGTTACGCCTCAAGGCGCTTGTTTAATTGGTTTAAACGCTCTGGTGTACCAATATCATCCCACTGCCCTATATAGAGCTCAGTTGAGACTAAATGTTCATTTAGCTTTTCACGTAAAATAGGCCCTAAAGGGCAAATACCTTGCGTTAATCCTTTAAAAAAATCAGCCTGATAGCGGCCAATCCCCGAAAATGTATATTTTTGACTATCAGGCGACAAATGGCTCAACGCAAAGTCGCCATTAGGATTATGTGGCGGGTTTTCTATCAACACTATGTGCGCCTCACCGGACTGTAAATGAAGTTGCATTAGCGCACTTACATCATAATCGGTGTATACATCACCATTTACTACAATGAACGAGTCACCCAACAGCGGTAACGCTTCAATTATACCGCCAGCTGTTTCAAGGCCACCTTCAACTTCTTGGCTGTAAAGTATATTTACACCAAATTGGCTGCCATCTTTAAAGTAGTCTTTTATTTTATCACCCTGCCACGCAAGGTTTATTACAATGTCAGTAATGCCGGCAGCTTTAAGGTTATTTATATGGTGCTCAATAAGTGGTTTTTCTGCCACTTTTAACATTGGCTTTGGCATATTTTGCGTAAGCGGCATCATACGTTGCCCGCGCCCTGCCGCTAAAATCATCGCTTTCATGAGCGCTCCTTTGCTAACTTTTCAGTCACTTTGGGCACTATGGTATTTTTTGTCCACTCACTCAATGCTTTAAGCTCTGGATAATTTGCCGCTACTTCAATAATGTAATCAAGCGTCGGTAAAATATTATCTAAATAACCTGTTTTACCGTCGCGCAAATATAATCGACAAAATATACCCGCAGCTTTTAAGTGGCGCTGTAATCCGGTTAAATCAAACCAATATTTAAACTCATCGAATGAAGTGTTAACCAGTAAATTTTGAGCCGTAAATTCTTGATAAGCAAAATCAAGCAAGCTTGTTAACTCTTGTTGAGGCAGTTTAAAGTAGCAATCGCGCAGTAGCGATACCAAGTCGTAGCAAAGCGGCCCGCGTACAGCATCTTGATAATCTATAATTGCCCACTGGCCGTTACTGTTCATAATATTACGGCTATGGTAATCGCGATGAACGGTAACAGTAGGTTGCTCACGCATGGCCTTTATTAATAGATCTGAACTTGTTTGCCACATTATTTTTTGTTCTGCACTTAGTGACTCATTAATAAAGTCACTCACTAACCACTGGCTAAATATATCAAGTTCTAGTTTTATAAAATCTGCGTTATACGCTTGCATAGCAGAAGCTGCCGGCGTTTTTGCCCACTGAGCACTTAAGCTAATTAGTGCTTGATAGTGCTCGGTGCGGTTTGCATCATCAAGCATGTCAGCTAGGTGCGTACTCCCTAAATCACTCAGAACAAAAAAGCCCTGCTTTTCATCACTTGCAATAATAGTAGGAAGTAAAAAACCTTGCTCAACAAACACCTGATTTAGCGAAATGTAAGGTTCGTTATTTACTTTTTGCGGATCTGAGTCCATCACTATTAAATGCTTATTATCGTGATTTAAACGGTAATAACGGCGAAAGCTAGCATCACCCGTGATCGCGTTTAAAGTATGCGACTTGGCATTAAGCTGTGTGTTTATAAATTGTTGTAAATTCTCAAAGCGTGTCATTTTATAAGATATCTATTTTTCACTAAGTTAATTAGGTCAATTACTGTAATTGCCATTATTTTCCTTTATTATGTGTATATTATATTAAACACACAGTATTAAGGTCGATAAATGAGCAAAACCTGGGGCATATTGATGCTAAGCGTAGTTAGCGCACCATCGCTTGCCGAAACTGAACTGGCACACAACCTTTGTGGCATTTCAATGCAAACCAGAGCTTGGCAACCACTTGAAGGCCTTAACCTTGGTGAAGTTGATATTCAAGCTGATGATGTAGAGCTACTTGGCACTCAAAGCGCTGAATTTACCGGCAATGTTGATATTAACACCCTTAAGATGAGTTTGTCCGCACAAACTGCGTTGATAGACAAACAGCGTGGTTTATTAAATGCAACGGGGCCAATCACTTATCAAGACTACGTAAGCAAAGTTAACAGCACTGGATTAAATGCCGATTTAAATAATTCAGAAGTCAGTTTGTTAGGCGCCGACTACAGCCTAACCGAACAACAAGGTAAAGGCGGCGCTGAAAAGCTTACTGTTAATCAGTCTGGCCTATTACTCATGAATGCAAGCTTTACTACTTGCCCAAGTGACACCCCAGTGTGGGAAATTGAAGCTGACGAAATAAACCTTTCACGCGAAGAAGGCTGGGGCGAAACATATAACGCCGTATTACGCATTCTCGATACACCGGTTTTATATTTACCTTATTTTACATTTCCGCTGGATGAACGCCGTAAATCGGGTTTACTTACCCCGACTATTTCAAGCTCTGACAAATACGGCCTTGAAACAATTACGCCGTACTATTTAAATATTGCACCTAATTTTGATGCCACTATTACGCCTCGTTATATGTCTAACAAAGGGCTGCAATTACAAACCGAATTTAGATACCTAACAGAGCAACACGAAGGCTTAGTAGGGATTGAATATTTAGATAGTGATGATTCTGAGCCAGATTTGAATGAACGCTACATGTTTCATTGGCAACAACAAAGCTACCTAGGTGAAAACTGGCGCGCAAACGTTGATGTAACCAATGTAAGCGATGATAACTACATCACCGATTTAAGCTCAAATTATGCTAGTAAAACCGATACTCAGTTGTATCGTACCGGTTCACTTACTCATTTAGGTGAAACATGGCGCACCGATATTAAAGTACAAAACTTTGAAGTACTGGGCGATCACTTAGAGTCTTACACTGCTATACCGCAAGTTAATTTTACGCAAACTGCCCCATGGCGTTTTGATAATTTTGACTTTAGTGTGTCAGGTGAAATTAGCCATTTTACTAATGATTCATCAGAAGTGGCCATAGACAGCGCAACTCGTGTACACGTAGAGCCTAAAGCACGCTATAACTATGCAACGCATGCATGGTCATTTTTATCTGAAGTGAGCTTACTGCAAACTAATTATAAGCAAAGCGGAAACTTAACAGGCACGCAGTACAGCGACACCGTATCGCGTACTATCCCTAAAGTACGTTTGTACTCTCAGCTTAATTTTGAGCGCGATGCATCTTACTTTTTTGAAGATGCTATACAAACGCTAGAGCCTCAAATTCAATATTTATATACGCCTAATAAAGACCAATCAGACATTGGTTTGTTTGATACAACCAAACTACAAGACGATTATTATGGTTTATTTAGAGACGTGCGCTTTTCGGGTGTTGACCGTATAGCAGCCGCGAATCAATTTACGTTAGGTGCTACAACGCGCTTGTTTGATAAAAAACAAGAAGAAGTATTTAATTTTAGTGCTGGCCAAATATTTTATTTAAGTGACGATGCCAAGCCAACAGAGCAAGGCTTAAACTCAGACACTAATTATAATGCACTATTTGCAGCTCAAACCATGTTACATTGGCACCGCCGTTGGTACCTCGCTGGAGGTATTCAATACGATACAGATGGCAAGCAAATGGTACAGTCAAATGTAACGCTTGATTATAAAGGTGATAATAATCAGCTAGTACAATTGAACCATCGCTATGCAAATGATGTCTCAGGAAATACAATCGAGCAAGCAGGTGTATTTACAAGTATTCCTATTAGCGACGAATGGCAATTTATTGCGAGCTATCATCGAGATCTTGAAAACAACAGAAGTATCGAAGTATTGAGCGGATTACAGTATGAATCATGCTGTTGGGCTATCCAAATTACTGGGCACCGCCAAATTGAAACAGATTTAAATCAATCAATAGGCCAAGAACAAGCAACTTTTGATTCAGGTATTAGTTTGAATTTTGTATTAAAAGGACTTGGCAGTAAAAGCCGTTATGATGCACAAAAATTATTACAACAAGGTATTTTTGGCTATCGTAGACCGTATTTTCTTAGTAACTAGTATCACAACAGTACTATCAGCAAGAGTAGTAAAAAGAATATGAATTTAAAAAAATTATTAACATCAGCAGTTTTAAGTGCCAGCCTTTGTCAAAGTGCAATGGCCGCACCAGTAGAAATAGATAAAGTTATTGGCGTTGTAAACCAAGGCGTAATTTTAAAAAGCGAAGTAGACACCATTATTAATCGTGTTAAAAAGCAAGCCGAAGAACAAAACCAGCAATTACCAAAAGACGAAACTCTTCGTGTACAAGCCGTTGAGCGTTTAGTAAATCAAGCCCTTATGATACAAATGGCTGACCGTATGGGGTTACAAATCTCAGACAGTCAACTAGATCAAACTCTTGCAAGCATGGCACAAGAGCAAGGCGGAACAATTGCCGATTTACGCCGTACTATTGAAGGTTCGGGCGAAAGCTTTCAAGCTTACCGTGAAGAAATTCGTAAAGAAATTACAACGCAGCAAGTAACACGTGCAAGTGTCGATCGCCGTATTTATATTAGCGAGCAAGAAGTTGATAACCTTTTAAAAATTATGGAAACCCAAGGTCAAAGTGCTGAAGAGTACGACATTGGTCATATTTTAATAGATATCCCTAACGATGCGAACGCTGACGAAATTGCTGGCGCAAAAACACGCGCAGATAAAGTTATTGAGCTACTAAACGATGGCCAAGAATTTAAGCGTATTGCTATTTCATCATCAAGCGGCTCTAAAGCACTTGAAGGTGGACAGCTTGGTTACATGGGCATTAACGAAATGCCATCGCTTTTTGCTGAAGCAGTAAAAGGCCAAAAGAAAGGCGCTATTGTTGGCCCTCTTCGCTCTGGTGCTGGTTTTCATATCATTAAAGTACAAGATGTTCGTGGCCTACAAGTTGTAGAAACAACAGAAGTGCGTTCACGCCATATACTAATTAAACCTTCGATTATTTTAAGTGAAGAAAAAGCACGCTCTATGCTTGCTGGCTTTGCAAAAGATTTACGCGCAGGAACTGCCGACTTTGGCAAGTTAGCTAAAGAATACTCAGAAGATCCAGGCTCTGCACTTAAAGGTGGCGAATACGATTGGACTGATCCAACAACTTACGTACCTGCGTTTAAAGATACTCTGCTTTCTCTTAAGCAAGACGAAATAAGCGAACCGTTTAGAACACAGTTTGGTTGGCATATTGTTCAGTTACTTGGTAAACGTGTAGCTGATAAAACTGAGCTAGCTAAACGTAACCGTGCTCACGGTATGTTGTTTAACCGTAAATTTAAGGAAGAAAGTTTTAACTGGCAGCAAGAAATGCGCGAGCAAGCTCACGTTGAAATTTTCCCTATAGACCAATAAATATGACCCTAAGAATTGCTATTACACCGGGTGAACCTGCCGGTATTGGCCCAGATTTGCTACTCACGCTTGCTCAGCAAGCGTGGGATGCTCAACTTGTAGCAATTGCCGATGGCAAGCTGTTAAAAGAGCGTGCAAAACATTTGGGCCTAACAATAAACTTAATTGAATTTGATGATAATGCACCCGCTATCGTAGCACCTGCTGGCAGCCTGTATATTCACCAAGTTGATTTAGGTACTGATGTAGAACTTGGCGTACTAAACGACGGTAACGGACAATACGTGTTAGATACCTTGCGCATAGCAAGTGAAAAAAACATGGACGGCACCTTCGATGCTGTTGTTACGGGCCCTGTTCACAAAGGCATAATTAATAAAGCGGGTATTTCATTTAGCGGGCACACTGAGTATTTTGCACAGCAGTCAAATACTGCTGATGTAGTTATGATGCTTGCAACAGAGGGCTTACGAGTTGCACTTGTAACCACGCATATTCCACTTGCGTATGTATCGCGTGCCATTACACCAGAGCGCTTAACTAAAGTAGCGGGTATTTTAAATCACGACTTACAAACTAAGTTTGGTATAGAAAAACCACGTATTTTAGTGTGTGGCTTAAATCCGCATGCCGGTGAAGATGGCCATTTAGGCCGTGAAGAAATAGAAACAATCACACCAACGCTTGAGATACTTAGAAGCGAAGGTATGAATTTAATTGGCCCACTACCGGCCGATACCTTATTTCAAGATAAATACCTATCTGAAGCAGATGCAGTGCTTGCTATGTATCACGATCAGGGATTACCTGTGCTAAAATACAAGGGATTTGGTAAATCGGTAAATATTACCCTTGGCTTACCATTTATCCGCACATCAGTTGACCACGGTACTGCACTCGATTTAGCAGGGACTGGTACAGCTGACGTTGGCAGTTTTGAATTAGCGATCCGCGAAGCAATTAAGCTCGCCCAAGAAAAAGCACAAAATCAATGACCGATAAAGTACATTTAGGACACCGCGCTCGTAAGCGTTTTGGGCAAAACTTTTTATTTGATGAGTCTATTATCGATAAAATAGTCTCTGCGATCGATCCTAAACCAGAAGACAACTTAGTAGAAATTGGCCCCGGCCTTGGCGCAATTACTGAGCCAGTAGCTGATTTAAGCGGCCATTTAACGGTTGTTGAATTAGATAAAGATTTAGCGCAACGATTAATTGAACATCCATTTTTGGGTCCTAAATTAACCGTTAACCAAGGCGATGCAATGACGTTTGACTTTGCAAGCTTGGTTCGCGATGACAAAAAATTAAAAGTGTTTGGTAACTTACCTTACAATATTTCGACACCGTTATTGTTTCATCTTTTTGAATTTTCAGATCATATTGAGCACATGCACTTTATGCTTCAAAAAGAAGTAGTAAAACGCATGGTAGCAGGCCCAGGTAGTAAAACATTTGGCCGTTTAAGCGTAATGACTCAATACTACTGTAATGCAATGCCGGTTGTTGAAGTACCACCTGAGTGCTTTAAACCAGCGCCAAAAGTTGACTCTGCTGTTATACGTTTAATACCTAAGAAGCCAGAGCAACGTACAGCAAAAAGCGTTAAAATATTAAACACAGTGTGTTTAGAAGCCTTTAATCAACGCCGTAAAACACTGCGCAACAGTTTAGGTAATTTACTAACTGCTGAAGAGCTTACTAGCATTGGCATTGATATAACGCTGCGTGCTGAGCGCTTATCTTTACAACAATTTATTGATATAGCTAACTGGATTTATGACAACAAGCAGTAATATTGGATCGCCTGTAAAGGTGTCTGTAGAAACATTTTACGTAGAGGGTCAATCTCAACCTGAGCTTGAAAAATACGTATTTGCTTACTCGGTAACAATTAAAAACCATAGTTTATGTAGTGCAAAATTACTGAGCCGCTATTGGTTAATTACCGATGCAAATGGCAAAGAAGTAGTAGTAGAAGGTGAAGGCGTTGTTGGCGAAATGCCAGACATTGGCCCAGGCGAAAGCTATAAATACACCAGCGGTGCAATTTTAGATACACCTGTAGGCACTATGCAAGGCCATTACACGTTACGCAACGAATTTGGCTCTGAGTTTCAGGCGCCTATTAATGTGTTTCGTTTGGCTTGCCCTAACATTTTGCATTAAGCACTTAGATGGCAGATTATGCGATAGGTGATTTACAAGGGTGTTTTAGTGAATTTAACACCCTTTTGCAACGGGTTGATTTTAACCCAAGCAAAGATCACCTTTATTTAGTTGGCGACATAGTTGCCCGCGGGCCAGACTCTCTAGCCTGCTTAGACTATATTTACCAACATCAAAATAGCATGACCATCACTTTAGGCAATCACGACCTCCACATGGTTGCCTGCTACTTTCTTAACAAACCTACCAATCCAAAAGATAAACTAAACCCAATATTTGAAAGCCCAAAATTAGCGCATTACATCGCTTTTTTACAAACCCAACCATTGGCCTTAGAGCTTATGAAACATGACTGTTTTATATCTCATGCAGGATTAAACCCCGATTGGTCCATTGAAAATGCACTAAAGCACGCGCAATTTGCACAAAGCTGTTATCAATCAAATAACGCGAAAGCATTTTTTGAACATATGTATCAACCTCACCCTGCAAAGTGGTCAAGCAACCTTGATGACTTTGAAAAATTTAGATACATAGTTAACTACTTTACCCGCATGCGCTTTTTAACAAATAATAACAAACTCGAGCTTAATGCAAAGGGTGCAATAACCGATAGTCAAATACTAATCCCTTGGTTTAACCATCCTAATATAGCTAAAACTAAACACGATATTATTTTTGGCCACTGGGCCGCGCTTGAAGGTAGGACAGATAATCCACGGGTTCACGCCTTAGATACAGGCTGTGTATGGGGTAACACCATGACCCTAATGGAGCTAAGTACAAAAAAAGTTGTTGTAGAAAAATCCCACCTTTCGTCTAAATAAACTGAAAAAAAACAATACATCTGTTAGATTTATAAATTAATAGTTAAAATTAGTTAAAGTAATTGATTTTAATTACTTAACTTATTGGTACAAACGCCGATAAGTTTTAATTGAAGTACTTTTGAGTGGAAACCTTATGAACCTGACAGTAAGCCAACGTATTTGGGGTGGTTTTATATTTATCACACTATTATTATTAATAATTGGTGGTAACTCCTTAATAAAAATTGCAAATATTGACCGTTCCACTCAAAAAGTGAACCAACTATCACTCCCTGCATTAAATAAAAGCTCTGAGCTACAAGCCGAATTTATTTTAATGAGTAAAGCCGCTCAAGCTAGCTTTTACACGACATCCGCCAATGAGCTTGCGCCAATAAAAGCACAGGTCCTTGAGCAAAAACAATTATTCAACACGCTGCACCGTGAACTTCAAGACGTAGTAAAAAATGATGCAACGCTTAATCAAAGTAGCCAAAACGTAGAAAAAACCTACTTAAGCTTTTTAAGCACCGTTGAAAACTTATTAGAAGATAAAAGCAAACAGCTAGCATTAAATAAAACATTAAAAGCACAATTAGAAAATATAGAACTAAGTGCAGAAGATGCTAACTCTGTTGTACTCGATATTACCGACATTGACGGGTTTGAACAAAACCACCCTCGCGCTTATCAAGCTGCAAACAATTTAGAAAACAACTTTATGTCGGTGGTAAGCAACAGCACTGATATGCTAACCGTTAAAACGCTTAATACTCTCGATATTGTTAAAAACGAGCAAACTTATTACCTAGAAGAAGTAACGCGTACTATTGCATTAATTAAACCTGCGATTGAGCAAACTCACAGCGATTTATATTCAAGCTTAAAAGAGTATGTTGATACTTTAGAAAACAATATTAAAGGTAGCAGCGGTTTAGCTGCAAACAAAAAACGATTAATTGACTCGATTACGCTTACGCAATCAGAGCTTGCCCAGTCAGAGCAAGCCACCAAAATGGCACTTAACCAAATTGATGAGTTAGTTAATCAAGCAAGTGATGTTGCGTTTAAATTACAGCAAGGCGTACGCAGCGACGTAGACTCAGCAAACTTATGGACGTGGGTTGGTATGATTATAGCCACCCTTTTAGCTGTAGCGATTGCTATTATTACTGTTAGCCGCATTACTAAACCACTTGCTGAAGTTAACCGAATTTTAGATATTGTTGCCAGTGGCGACATGACACAACGTTTAGACGACAGCGCTAAAGACGAATTTGGCGAACTATCTAAAAGCTGTAACACGCTAATTGACAGCCTACGCAGCCTAATTAAAGGTATTATTTCGCGTTCCACTCAACTTGCAGCTGCATCAGAGCAAACATCGGCCATTACCTCAGAATCAAGCCAAGCAATTCGCAACCAACAAGCACAAGTTGAACAAGCCGCAACCGCAACAACCGAAATGAGCAGTACATCGCAAACGGTTAGCAACAGCGCTCAACAAGCACTTAGCGAAATTAAAAATGCGGATAAAGAAGCTGAACGCGTTAAAGGTATTTCGAATAACAACAAAGCCACGATTGAGCAATTAGCACGTGAAGTAGACGACGCTTCACAAGTAATTAATAAACTGCATCAAGATAGCGCATCAATAGGCAGCATATTAGATGTAATACGCGGCATAGCGGATCAAACTAACCTACTTGCATTAAATGCCGCAATTGAAGCTGCACGTGCAGGTGAGTATGGCCGAGGCTTTGCGGTTGTAGCAGACGAAGTACGCTCTCTAGCGAGTAAAACTCAAGAGTCGACCCAAGAGATACAATCAATGATTGAATCGCTACAAACAGGTGCAGAAGCTGCAGTAACGGCAATGAGTAAAGGTAAACAACGTGCTGTATCGTGTGTTGAGCAAACCGACCTAGCAAGTAGCGCACTTGATTCAATTACATTTGCGGTTTCGCAAGCCCACGACGTAAGTGAAGAGATTTCGACCGCAGCACTTGAGCAACAACAAGTAGCACAAGAAATTAGCGAACGCCTTGAGTCGATTGTAGCCATCGCAGAGCAAACAGCCGAAGGCGCAAACCAAACTAATATCTCAAGTTCAGAAGTAGCAAAACTTGCTGAAGAGCTTCGCTTATCGGTAGACGAATTTAAAGTTTAAGTTTACTAAAACGATTAAAAAACCCCGATGGTACAATGTACCATCGGGGTTTTTGTTTATCAGGACTTTAAAAGTGAGATGTAAAACTTTACCTACAACATACACACACCCTATCGATGCGAATTTACTACGCGCTAATCCAATTTAACCTTACCAAAAGTGAGGTAATAAAACCTCACCTACAACATGCACACCCTATCGATGCGAATTTACTTCGCGCTCATCCAACTTAACATTACCAAAGCGATATATAAAACCTCACCTACAACATGCACACACCCTGTAGGTGCGAATTTACTTCGCGCTCATCTAACTTAACTTTACCAAAGCGAGGTATAAAACCTCACCTACAACATGCACACACCCTGTAGGTGCGAATTTACTTCGCGCTCATCTAACCTAACTTTACTTCGCGCTCTCTTAATTTGAAACCTCTGCTACCTTTAATAAAAAGTATTGAAAGACTGTAAAAATGTATCGTTCTGATTTATTGCGAAAAGGCAGAGTATCATTAACAAATCGATTTTACTCAATCACACTAGTGGCGCACAAAAGAGAAAACATATTTATTTCTATGGATATTAATCGTTTGATAATCACAGAAATGAAAAAGATAGAAACGCAAGAAGCAGCTAAAACAATAGCATTTGTAATTATGCCAAATCATATACATTGGCTAATTCAATTAGGAAATAAAAAAGCGCTGTCCGATGTAATTAAGTTATTTAAAGGCCGCTGTTCTAAAGTAACCCGTGACGACTTAGGTATGTATAAATTATGGCAACGTAACTACTATGATCACATGATTAGAAATGAAAATGATTTACTGAACAATGCTAGATATATTATTGCTAACCCTTTGCGGGCTAAAATTGTCGATAAAATTGCTTCATACCCTTACTGGGATTGTATTTATATAAAATAAAAAGCGAGGTATAAAACCTCACCTACGATATATGTACCCTGTAGGTGCGAATTCACTTCGCGCTTATGTAATTTAATTTAATTTAATTTTACCAAAGCCAGATATAAAACCTCCCCACAACTTATATACGCCAATTACTAACCACTAATATATCGCTTTTTTCTTCCTTACTTAGGCGTTTATTGCTAACCTCGCGTTAACGTTTTTACTTAAACAAATTTTTTGCTAACGGAATAATTATGCTCAAAAAAATATCACTGTTTATCGGGATGGCAGTCAGTGCAAATGCTGTTGCTAAAGGTGGCGTGTCACCTTATTTACCTTTAAATCAAGCCCCAGAACTTGAGCACCAAGTACAACGACTTTTAGCCGTAAGTAAAAACACACATATTATGAGCAAGCCTTATAAAGCTCACGATATTTATAGAGTGCTGCAAACGGTTAGGCATACTTACCCAGAACTATATCAAACACTTTCGTACCAACTTAGCCCTTATATTCAAAGCGATGCGGGTACATTTGCAAAAGTAACGCTTGCTGCTGGCACAAAAGATAAAACACTGCCGAACCAACGCGGCCAAACCACTAAAACCAACTTGATAGTTGAAGGCGGCGCTTACGCTAACTTCGGGCGTTACTTTGGTGTAAGTGTTGCAGGCATAGCCAACGAAGACGAAATACTGCCTACACAAAGTTTTTTTTACCTTGGTAATAAATACGCGCAGTTAGATGTAGGTTACCGCGAACATTGGTACTCACCTTTTAACGACAGTGCCATGCTATTAAGCACACACGCTAAAACAACGCCTTCTATAACGCTTAGTAATGTAGAGCCAATAACCAGCTTTAATATTCGTTACGATATGTTTATTAGTAAAATGACAGAGCAACGTGGGATTCTTGAAAGCACTAAGCAGACAGGTGTTATTCGTGAGTACAAACCAGGTAAGCCATATTTATTTGGCTTGCACACTAGTTTTGCTGCAACCGATAATTTGACAATAGGTTTAAGCCGCTTAATGCAGTTTGGTGGCGGCCCTCGAACAGTTACTTTAAAAGACTTTGCTGAAGGTTTTTTTACTCCAGGGAGCAAAGATAATATAACTCGCTCAGATGCGGATGAAGTTGATGCAGACTTTGAGCTTGGGGATCAACTAGGCTCTATAACATTTGCATATAATAACAGTATATACGCGCTTCCTTATGAGTTATATGGTGAAGTAGCACTTGAAGACACATTAGGTGGCTCTCGCAATAATGCATATAGCTTTGGGCTATATTTACCTTTTATTGCTAACAACCACAGTTTACGTTTTGAGCACAGTAACTGGCAAAAAAGCTGGTACAAGAATAGCATTTACTTAGATGGTAACCGAAATTCTGGCAATGTAATTGGCCATTGGGCGGGCGATGAACATGACTACACCGACTACACTCCGGCTAAATCAATGAGCGTAAATTGGCATTGGCAATTGAGTAAAATAGAAAGCTTAAATACCACCATTCGCATGCTTGAAAATAAACGTGATGGTTATAAAACAAGTTATGAGTTACAAACAGCTTATACGCGGAAATTAGGCAAACCAATAATGGGTGCTAAAAGTTGGGGAGCTGAGCTGTATCAAGGAAAGGATGTATACGGGGAAACATTTGCTAGGTTAGGTGTATTTGCTAATTTTTAATACCTTGTAGGTGCGAATTCACTTCGCGCTAATGTAATTTAACTTTACCAAAGCGAGGTGTAAAACCTCACCTACAATATATGCCGCCCTGTAGGTGCGAATTTATTTCGCGCTAATGTAATTTAACTTTACCAAAGCGAGGTATAAAACCTCACCTACAATATGCCACCCTGTAGGTGCGAATTTATTTCGCGCTCATCTAACTTAACTTTACCAAAGCGAGGTATAAAACCTCACCTACAAAATATACACACCCTGTAGGTGCGAATTTACTTCGCGCTCATCTAACTTAACTTTATTAAAAGCCAATAAAAAACACTGTCTCAAATTGAAACAGTGTTTTTAAATGACTTACAAGTTGTAACCTTTATTTATAAAAGTCTTTATACCACTTAATAAGCTCACTCACACCTTGCTTAACCCCAACCTGCGCTTTATAGCCTGTTGCATTAAATAAGTCTGTAGTATCAGCATAAGTTTTATAAACATCGCCGGCTTGCATTTCACGGAAGTTCTTTTTAGCTTCAGTACCTAGTTCAGCTTCAATGGCTTCAATAAACTTCATTAGGTTTATTGGGCTACCGTGGCCAATATTATAAACCGCATACGGAGCAGAGCTAGAAGCTGGCGAACCAGTTTCAACTCTCCAATCTGGGTTTGCAGCAGGTATAACATCAGCAGCACGAACAACACCTTCTACTATGTCATCAATGTAAGTAAAATCACGCCACATATCGCCATTGTTGTTTATATCAATAGTGTCGCCGGCAAGTATTTTTTTAGTAAAAATATACGGTGCCATATCTGGGCGACCCCATGGGCCATAAACGGTAAAAAAGCGTAAGCCTGTTGTAGGTAAACTATATAAATGAGAATAGCTATGCGCCATTAGCTCATTCGCTTTTTTAGTAGCAGCATAAAACGACACTGGGTGATCAACACTGTCGGTTGTTTCAAACGGTGTTTTTTCGTTTAAACCATATACAGAGCTAGATGAAGCATAAACCAAGTGCTTAACTTTATTATTACGACACCCTTCAAGCACATTTAAGTGCCCTACTAAGTTAGAATCGGCATAAGCATCAGGGTTTTCTATTGAATACCTAACACCGGCTTGTGCTGCCAAATGTATTACTTTATCAAACTGCTGTGTTTTAAATAGCTCGCTCATTACTGGGCGCTCACTTATATCCAGCTTAATAAATGTAAATGCTTCATGGCTTTCAAACTGCGCTAAACGAGCTAGTTTTAAATTTACATCGTAATAGTCATTAAGGTTATCAATACCGACTACTACATGGCCCGCCGCTAACAATTTTTGGCATGTTGCCGCACCAATAAAACCAGCCGCACCTGTTACTAAATATTTCATAATTTCCTAATCTTTAAGCTGATAAAGTTGAAGGTTGAAAGTTGAAAGTTGAAAGTTGAAAGTTGAAAGTTGAAAGTTGAAAGTTGAAAGTTGAAAGTTGAAGACTAAAAGCCTAATCCCAAGTTTCAATAGTTTTCATTAAGGCAGATATCATTTTTGATAACTGCCTAGACTCTTCTATCCAGATTTCTGCTGTTTTTGTATCAACCTCTCCAATTTTTAAGGCAATATATATTTGTGAGCGAAGCTCACCACAACTACCTTTAGAGTAAGAGAGAAAACGGCAGTAATCTTTAGCTGTCTTTCTCTCATAACCCTCAGCAATATTTGATGAAATTGATAATGCAGAGCGTGTAATTTGATCTTTTAAACCAAATTGCTTACTTGCCTTAAAATAAATAAAAACTTCACAAGCTAAATCGGCAGAGCGTTGCCATACATTTAAGTTCTCAAACTGCACAACGCCCCCTAATATAAATCTGCTTAAGTTTTTAACTTATAACTTAGTCTTTAATCTTTAATCTTTAATCTTTAATCTTTAGCCTTTGTTTATTAATCACTACCAAATAAGTCGCGAGTATAAACTTTGTCAGCAATATCGCTAAGCTCTTCAACCATACGATTAGACACAACAACGTCAGATATTTGCTTAAACTCATTTAAATCTTTAATGACACGTGAGTGATAAAACTCATTTTCTTCAAGTACTGGTTCGTAAACTACAACCTCAATACCTTTCGCCTTAATGCGCTTCATAATGCCTTGGATGGCAGAGGCTCTAAAGTTATCAGACCCTGTTTTCATTACTAAACGATACACACCAACTACTTTAGGGCTGCGTTTAATTATTGAGTCTGCAATAAAGTCTTTACGTGTAGTATTAGCATCAACAATAGCACCAATAATATTGTTCGGTACATTTGCATAGTTTGCACGTAGCTGCTTAGTATCTTTTGGTAAGCAGTAACCACCGTAACCAAACGATGGATTATTGTAATGGCTACCTATGCGAGGGTCTAAACTAACACCCTGTATAATTTGCTTACTGTTTAAGCCATGAGCTTCAGCGTAGCTATCAAGCTCATTAAAATAAGCCACACGCATTGCTAAATAGGTGTTAGAGAATAACTTAATAGCTTCAGCTTCAGTTGAGTCGGTAAACAGTACTTCAATATCTTCTTTTATAGCGCCTTGCTTAAGTAAGCTTGCAAACACACTTGCACGCTTACTTTGCTCACCAACTACAATACGTGATGGGTATAAGTTATCGTGTAGTGCTTTACCTTCACGTAAAAATTCTGGCGAAAATATTAAGTTATTAATGCCGAGTTTTTCTTTTATACCTTGCGTGAAACCAACAGGTACCGTCGATTTAATGACCATAACTGCATTTGGGTTATGCGCTGTAGCATCTTTAATTACAGCCTCTACAGAGTTTGTATTAAAGTAATTATTTTCAACATCGTAATCAGTGGGTGTGGCAATAATTACAAAATCTGCATTTTTATAGGCTGCTACTTTGTCGGTAGTCGCTGTAAAATTTAAATCACTACGTGTTAAAAACTCACTAATTTCGGTATCAACTATTGGTGATTTTTTATCATTCAATAGCGCTATTTTTTGTTCGTCTATATCTAATGCGACCACTTCATTGTGTTGTGCTAGCAACATAGCGTTAGAAAGGCCTACATAGCCTGTACCTACTACGGCAATTTTCATATTAATCCTTTAAGGTTAGTTAATAAGTAATAAAATGATTCTATCAGAGTTATAAATTAGGCTCTAGCTAAAAGACTTTAGCTAGAGTGTAATATCGAATATATTACTAAATATTTTTTGCAGAATAATATAAGTAAGAGAAGGATGAACATATTGAAATATACACCAAGTAGTAGATGCTAATTACCTTCATTCTTATGTTATTTAACCTCATTAAAAGCGAGGTATAAAACCTCACCTACAACATATGCCACCCTATAGATGCGAATTTACTTCGCGCACATGTGATTTAACTTTACCAAAAGCGAGGTATAAAACCTCTCCTACAATATATACACCCTGTAGGTGCGAATTTACTTCGCGCTCATCTAACTTAACTTTACCAAAAGCGAGGTATAAAACCTCTCCTACAATATATATACCCTGTAGGTGCGAATTTACTTCGCGCTCTCTTATTTTAAAAACCTCTGCTACCTTTAAACAAAAGTACTGAAGGCCCGTAAAATGTATCGTTCAGATTTATTGCGAAAAGGCAGAGTATCATTAACAAATCGATTTTACTCAATCACACTAGTGGCGCACAAAAGAGAAAACATATTTATTTCTATGGATATTAATCGATTAATAATCACAGAAATGAAAAAGATAGAAACGCAAGAAGCAGCCAGAACAATAGCATTTGTAATTATGCCAAATCATATACATTGGCTAATTCAATTAGGAAATAAAAAAGCACTATCAGACGTAATTAAGTTGTTTAAAGGCCGTTGCTCTAAAGTAACCCGTGACGATTTAGGTATGTATAAATTATGGCAACGTAACTACTATGATCACATGATTAGAAATGAAAATGATTTACTAAACAATGCTAGATATATTATTGCTAATCCTTTGCGGGCTAAAATTGTCGATAAAATTGCTTCATACCCTTACTGGGATTGTATTTATATAAAATAAAAAGCGACGTATAAAACCTCACCGACAATATATGCCCCCTGTAGGTGCGAATTTACTTCGCGCACATGTAATTTAATCCTACAAAAAGCGACGTATAAAACCTCACCGACAATATATGCCACCCTGTAGATGCGAATTTACTTCGCGCACATGTAATTTAATCCTACAAAAGCGACATATAAAACCTCACCTACAATATATGTACCCTGTAGATGCGAATTTACTTCGCGCACATGTAATTTAACTTTACCAAAAGCGAGGTATAAAACCTCACCTACAATATATATATCCTATCGATGCGAATATACTTCGCGCCCTTGTAATTTAACGTTACCAAAGCGAGGTTAAAACCTCTCCTACAATATACACACCCTATCGATGCGAATTTACTTCGCGCTCTTGTAATTTAACGTTACCAAAGCGAGGTTAAAACCTCTCCTACAATATACACACCCT
>NZ_AUTN01000144.1:0-103346 GCF_000497955.1 Pseudoalteromonas sp. TAE56 | reverse complement strand
GGTTGTAATATCGCAGCCGGAAATACAATTTCATTAAACGAGCTATTGTAGTAAGCGTTTACGCGTTGTGGCGTCATGCCCCAGCGGTTACGGTCTGTTTTTTGTAGCTCTTTTTCAACACTTTCTGCGTGGAAAAACTCACGCATGTTTTTCACATTACCAATTAAATCGTTTTTAGTAATGCTTAAACCGTCATAAGACTGCCATACATCGGGGTAACCAATTTTTGGTACAAATGCAGCCAGTTTAGCGCGCGCATTTACTTTAGTTTCATCGCCCATCCACTCTAGGTTATCAATACGTTCACCAAGGGCTGTACGAAGGTTTTCAACTAGCTCTGACATTTGTTGTTTTGATGACTCAGGGAAGTAACGCGCTACGTATATTTTACCAATAGCAAAACCAAGCGAACTTGTGCCTGACATTTCACTTATTGCACGTTTCCAACGAGGGCGAGGCTCTTGCTGTCCGTTTAGTTCTTTACCAAAAAAAGCAAAGTTAGTATTAAATACGTCTTCTGATAGTAAACCTGCGTTACCGCTAATAGCGTGATACGTTAGGTAGTCTTTCCATACTGCAATATCTTCTTGATTGATTAGCTCAATCATCGCTTTTATTGGTTCAGGCTGAGATACATTTAACTGAGGTACTTTATAACCTGTTTGCGCAAAATATAAATCCCAGTTAAAGCCAGGATAAGCAGTGCTTAAATCGGCACGTTCAACTTGGTTTAAGGTTAAATCGCGATTACGACGCTTTTCACGTGGCCAGTGACCTTGTGCAATTTTGGTTTCAAGATCAACAATTGCTTGAGCGCGCTCAGCGGTATTTTCGACTCCTGTAAACTCAAGCATGTCAGCAATGTGAGCAACGTAAGCTGCTCGGGTTTTTACAAAGCGCTCAGCGTCTTCAAGGTAGTAAGAGCGATCTGGTAAGCCTAAACCACCAGCACCTAGTGACATTTCATATTTGTTAGGGTCTAGGCGATTAAACCACATACCGCCGCCAAAAGGGGCTTTATTACCGGTTAACCAAGACTTACCAAACATTTCAGCTAAATCGTCAGTCGACGATATATCATTAATTTCACTTAACAATAGCTTAATAGGCGCTACACCTAGTTTATTAAGTGTTTCGGTATCCATATAGGCATTGTAAAAATCAGCAACGAGTTTTTCTTCTGCGTTTAAATCTTTACGTGCGGCTATTTCTTCAATAATAGCTTTAACATCGTCTTCACTGCGCTCAGCTAATCCTGAAAATGCACCGTAGCGGGTTTTATCTGCAGGCATTACGTAGTTGTCATACCACGTGCCACTGGCATACATAAAAAAATCATCGCCTGGTTTAACGGCTTCGTTGCGGGCTGTTAAATCAACACCAAAACTACCTAACTCTGCTTTCTCTGCTACTGCTGCAGTGGCTACTTTAGGTTGTTGCTCGTCTGTTTTTGTTGTTTGCGGCTCTGAACAACCGGTAATAAATGTGGCAGCTAATGCTGCGGCAATTAAACTCTTTTTCATTACTTACTCCTGAGTATCACTGATTGAATTAAAGCAGCAGTGAATCATTTTTATTGTTACGAATATTTAACTTATCGATTGTTATTGATATTAATCAGACAAACAAACCTTTTGAGGTGAATCACCACAGTGCTCGATAAAACTAATATAGAGGAAAAGAGAAAGGCTAATAGGCGCTATAAAAGCTTTATTTAGCTCGAATACTTGAAAGTATCCGAGCTAAGAGGGGTCACACACTATTTATTTTTTATGCTGAAGCTCCCACATACGGGCATATTCTCCGGCGAGTGTAAGTAACTCATCGTGCTTACCTTGCTCAATAATTCGTCCGGCTTTGAGCACAATAATGGTGTCTGCATCGGTAATAGTAGAAAGGCGATGGGCAATAACAATACTCGTATGGTTACTGGCAACTTCACGCATTGCCGCGAGTATTGCTTGCTCAGAATGAGAATCGAGGGCAGATGTTGCTTCATCAAAAATTAAAATAGGGGATTTTTTCAAAATGGCGCGCGCAATAGCAATACGCTGTTTTTCGCCGCCGGATACTTTTAAACCGCGCTCGCCAACCAGTGTTTTATCGCCTTTATCAAGTGTCGCTATAAAGTCTTTTAAATGCGCCATAGCAATGGCTTCATCAATTTCTGTATCGCTTGCTGATGGTCTACCGTAAGCGATATTTTCACGAATAGTGGTGTTAAACAACACGGTGTCTTGCGGGACTATTGCAATGGCTTTTCGTAAACTATTAAGTGTTACTGAGTTTATTGCTTGATTATCGATACTAATTTCACCAGCGCTTACATCATAAAAACGATAAAGCAGTCGCGCTAATGAACTTTTACCTGCACCACTGGCACCAACAATGGCTACTTTGCTGCCAGCTTTAACACTAAAGCTAAGGTTATTAAGGATCGGGCGGTGCGCATCGTAACTAAAACTTACATTGTTAAATGTTATTTCACCTTGGCTAATATTGAGCTCTTTAGCATTAAGTGCATCGGTTATTTGTGGCTTTTTGTTAAGTAGCCCAAGCATGTTTTCAAGATCGGTTAGGGCGCGCCTTATTTCGCGGTACACAAAACCTAAAAAATTGAGCGGTAAAAATAGCTGAATCATATAAGCATTAATCATCACAAGTTCACCAATAGAAAGCGTACCTGCAACTACCTCGGTTGAGCCCAACCACATTAACGCGGTAATAGCACAAGCAATAATAAGTGCTTGGCCTGAATTAAGGGCGAGCAGCGACATTCTATTTTTTAAACGGGCTTTTTCCCAGTTTGCTAAAAAGGTGTCGTACGTTTTTGCTTCAAACTGTTCGTTATTAAAATATTTTACAGTTTCATAATTAAGCAAGCTGTCTATTGCGCGGGTATTACTTTGATTGTCGGCAGCATTTGCTTCTCTAATAAAGCGGTTTCTCCACTGGGTAACCACCACAGTAAAGGTAATATAAATAGCGACTGCCAGTAATGTAATAAGCGCAAACCAAACAGAAAACAACGTGCCAAAAATAATCGCAACGGTCAGTATTTCAAACAAAGTAGGCACAATATTAAACATTAAAAAGCGCATTAAAAAGCTTAACCCGCTCGTACCGCGTTCTATATCGCGGCTAATGCCACCGGTTTGCCTATCTAAATGAAAAGCCAGCTCAAGTGAGTGCAAATGCTTAAATACTTTTAAACCAATATCACGCATGGCGTGCTCGGTTACACGAGAAAATACAGCATCCCTTATCTCACCTAAAAATACACTGGCAAAACGCAGTGCACCGTACATCAATAACAATAAAGCGGGAATAACCAACAGTGGGTTAATCGACTTATCTACCGAGTCTATAATTTCTTTAAGTGCCCAAGGCATTAAAAGCGTGGCACCTTTTGCGCCTATAAGCGCCATAAGTGCAATAAAAACACGGCCTTTAAATTTTGTAAGGTAGGGCCACAGTGTTTTTACACTTTGGCGTAAATTCATGGCGTCTGGTCGTTTTTCACTGCTTTGTCTGGGGCGCATTCAGTATCTCAGAATTGGTATGTGGGTAGATAAAATCACTTATAAGTTAAGTAAACGCAGTAAATTGAAACAAGGGAAGATATTTTTTAGTTTTTTTGAATATTAATTTATAAGCATTAAAATGGAGTTACCAACTTAATGCTTTCTAAAATAGCAGTATATATTTTCCGGTAGAATATATCGCATATAACGTTTTCTGAAACCAGCTTTCCATAATGATTTGCTATAGGTTTGCTTAAACTTAATCGGGTTAAGAAACATTTTTAATGGATCGGACGTTTTAGCAAAATAACTTTCATGGCTATTTGCTCCGACATACTCAGAGTGTTTTAGATTACCAAAGTTTACGGATTCGCTATAAGTAGGGGTTTTTAATAGTCGAGATATAGGTTTTATAGCTGTTTCAGGAGCGATATTTATTTTTTTATAGTCCCTCTCAATAGCCATAAAATCAGAAATAAAGTCCATAGCCCCTTTTTGAAATTCGTTTATTGTATTTAGCTTATCATTAGAAAAGTCATTAGGTTCGAATATAGCTACTATGTCATCATTTTTTTTATCGAATTTAATTACAGAGCCGTGAGGTGCCGAAAAAATAAATTCGAGCATATGCACACCTTCCGATAACACTTGAAAATTATTTTTAGGTTCTGAAAAGTTACACATATAGCCAGACATCGGAAACCCTTTTTCAGAAAACTTCATTGCAGTTTGAAATGTGCCTAGGTAATAACCATGAATATCTATTTCATTATTTTCTAATAGCATTAGCTTATTCAGTGAATTCTGGATTGTCCCTTGCCATCCAATGTCAACAATCGCGACTTTTTTGGTATCCATAAACCCAATTTGATCTAGGTAAGTTAATAGGTTCTCTCTTTCGACCGCTGCATTACTACATATATCATCAACTAATAAATGAAAGAGTTTTGCTAATTTATCCTTATCGCTATCTGTTTCTATTGTATGATTTTGATCAGAAAAGCCTACTTTTTTTATTTTTTCAATATGTTTTTCCGCTTCTATATCAACTCTATCAAGGTAGTTTGCGACGCTCAAATTAGGAACAAAATGACAAAGTACCTTTATCGAATATTCATCGATGCCATTGTATATAGTGGGGATGTTTATAGCTCGCCTTGATGCATACATATATTTACTAACAGGGGTTTTAATTCCTTGATTCATAAGGCTATACACTTTATGCATTATATAGCCGTCGCGCGCAAGGAAAAATATATGTTCTATTTCTTGATGTATTACCTGACTAGTAAGCCAGCGAGTTAAGCCAAAATATATTATTCCACAATAAACATAACCGAAGTCGTACCAAATATTTTCATTGTTATTATTTCTTTGGGTAAACGTTTTGTTGATGATAGTCGCAAAATAAATAGATTCTTCTATAGAGAGTTTTGAAGGATATAGCTCCCTTAGTCTTTTAAATGAATGATGGCTAAGTGCATATTCACTGGTTTTTTTGTAATAATAAGGTTTGATGCCTTCTTTCATCGCATTAATTACATCGGCGAAGTAATAATCGCCAATATGTAATAGCTTAGATGGTTTACAGGATAGTTCTTTAAGTATATGTGGATATAATCCACCTTTAGACTTTGATTTACGGATTACAGAAGATAAAAATAATTGATGGAATTTTGTATAACCATTATCGGAAAGAATTTTTTTTATCACGCATTCTGGTAAGTACATGTCTGAGGTGAAAATTACCTTTTTATCTTTATCAATACAGTATTGATAAAAAGAGTGCATATATTCATTTTTAACACAAAATTTTAATTCTATTTCGATTTCTAGCGCTTTCAATGTATTTATTGTTTTGCTGTCTAGATCTTGTGTTTTTTGTATGTGTGCATATATTTCATCCAAACCTATGGATTGAGTACCATTCAGCTCAGTTAGTATCTTTGTCGCTTCTGGTTCTGCTTTACTTCGGATACTTTTAAAATCTATGTCTAGCTTTTTATGTTCATCATTATATAAATTTTCAACTATTGTAAAAATATCAGCTGGTTCGAGGACTTTTCTGAGGATCACTGTATCGAAAATATCGAAAGAGACTATTTCACTGTTGTCTATTAGCTTTTTTAGGTCAGTGTCATTACTTAGGGTATTTATTAGCTTTAAGCTTTTATTGTAAAATTTTGCGACAATTTTACTAAATATGTTTTTTTTCATAATGACTTTCCCTGCCTTATTTACTATCCATAACATAATTAAGAAAATCAAAATTTAGCTATTTGTTTACATTTAATTATACTAATTTCGTATATCCGCTGCAACTTACGCATTTAATAGTACGAAGCATCATAGGTTACCTGTTATTTTACCAAAAAAAACCACTAAATGAATGTTAAATGAATAATAAAACTGCAAATATTAGATGGTGGGTAAGCCTAAATAATTACTCAATTTTCATTGGATAAGGGGAAGGTATGTTGCCGAAGTAGTAGATTTAAACGTAACATATTTTGTAAATTAGATTTTCAAAAGAAAATTTAAATAATTCGCTCGATCTCAAGTAACTTTAGCGCTCTGAGGCGAAAGTAAAGCTATGGGGAAAGTTAAACTAAATACATAGCAGGCTATTGTATTTAAAATACTAGCCCTTATATACTACGAATCCCTTATTTTAGTTTTAAAACGTGAATGTTTAAATTTAGAGTGTTTTTAACTGCCTTTTTGCTACTTGCTGCACTTTTTAGTGTGCAGAGCAATGCTATGGGCGCCTCACAAAATTTAAATATCAATATTAGTACGCAGGTTTCGCTTACTGATATTGCCGATTTAACTAAAATACAGCCTATTAGTAAGTCTGTAGATACTTCGCAGCATAAAAAAACGCATCAAACCGATTTTGACGCGCACCAACCAAGGTTAACAGCCAATAATTCATCATTGTTTTTGCACACTGTTCAAAGTGAGCCAGAATACGATGTGGTTTTTGAATTTTTTGCTCAAAATCTTGTTAGGCATATATTCTTACGACCAAGAGCGGTTAATCCTATACAGCCTTGGTATACGCTTGTAACTAATAGTAAAAAGTCGCGCTTGAGTGGCTGGAAAGACGTAAACTTACTCTACAGAGCTGTAACTACCTACCACGCTTAATTTTCCTTATTTAATTTTATTAGGTTTTAACTTTTAAAGTTTTAGCCTGCAGATTAATTGTGCTTTTAAAAAGTACGTTGCTAGCTTTGCTGGCAATAAGGATTCAACATGTTAAGTTTTAAAAAAGATAAAAAGCCGTCTACGGCTAAGTTCAAATTAAGCTATATAGCCATGCTAATAGTATTGGTTTTATTAGCTATCAGCGCATTACCAAACCTATATCCAAATAAATCGTGGTTGCACGTAAGTAGTACGCCGCACAGCGAAACGCAATCTTTACCGAGCACTAAAACGCTAGTTACTTTTTTAAATAAACAAGGGCTAGAGGTTGAGCAGGGTTTAGATAAGCAATCGACTATTAATGTACTTTTAAACGAGCCAACTAAAAGCGCTCAGGCGCAAGCGGCTATAAAAGCGCAATACCCAAACATGCAAGTTAAAATTGTTGAGCATGCAACCAGCCCAACATGGTTACAAGATTTTGGTTTATCACCAATAAAGCTGGGCCTTGATTTAAATGGCGGTGTGCTATTTGTACTAGACGTAGATTTAGATAAAGCCGTTGATGAGCAGTTAGTCAGTGCGTATCAACAAGCTAAATCAATTATTATTAAGCAAAAAGCACATGGCGTAAAAGCGCAGCAAACTCAGCAGGGGTTTGAAATAAACGCATTGCCTAATGCAACCGACAAGTTAACCCCAGTTATTGAAGAGCTACAAAGCCGATTTGCTAATTTAGCCGTTGTAACAAGCAATAACGGCAGCGTTAAAACTGCCAAATTTAGTTATTCAGAGCAAGGCCGCAGCAGCTTTGATAAAGAAGTAATGGGGCAAACACTTACAACCCTTCGTTCACGTATTGAAGAGTTAGGTATTACCGAAGCGGTAACACAGCGCCAAGGAAAGCACCGCATTCGTATAGAGCTACCAGGCGTGCAAGATCCAACCGAAGCAAAACGTATTATTGGTGCAACAGCATCGCTTGGTTTTTATCAATTAAAAGAAATTGACGGGCAAACATTTAATATGCAATCGGGCGGAACCATAAAGCTCGATCCTGTGCCAATTTTTACAGGCGATCATATTAATAATGCAAACATAGGCCGCGACGATTGGGGTAAACCACTTGTACAACTAAGCCTAGACGGCCAAGGCGGGGATGCAATGTCGGCGTTTTCAAAAGCCAATATTGGTAAGCCAATGGCGACGGTTTACTCTGAGTATTCTCAAAATGCTAAAGGCGAAGTAGTTAAAAAAAGCGAAGTTATTAACGTTGCCAATATTGCTCAGCATTTAAGTTCGCGTTTTAGTATTACCAATATGAAAAGCCAACAAGCGGCAGNAGCCGATCTGGCATTATTACTACGTGCAGGCTCGCTTACAGCGCCCGTTACAATTGTGCACGAACAAACAATAGGGCCAAGCCTCGGCAGCGAAAATATTAGTAATGGCTTAGCCGCGCTTATGTTAGGCATGGGTATTACGCTTGCATTTATGGCGCTTTGGTATCGCCGTTTAGGCCTTATTGCAAACGTAGCACTTATATTAAATTTAACGTCGCTTGTGGGCTTAATGTCATTATTACCAGGGGTTGTGTTAACGCTGCCGGGTATTGCAGGCCTGGTGCTAACCATAGGTATGGCGGTAGACACCAACGTAATAATATTTGAACGTATTAAAGAAGAACGGCGCCAAGGCCGTGCACCATACCAAGCTATTCAAGAGGGGTATAAACAAGCCGCAAATACAATATTTGATGCCAATATAACCACCATGATCACCGCACTTATTTTATACGGCATAGGCTATGGGCCAGTTAAAGGTTTTGCCATTACACTCGCACTGGGGCTTTTAACATCTGTATTTACAGGTGTGTACGTATCAAAAGTATTAAGCCAAACGTTGTATTTAAAAATGGGTAAAAAAGCAGGAGTAAAAGCACATGCTTAATTATTTTTTGAAAGGTGAAAAGGGTACACGTTTACGTTTTATGGGCATGCTTTTAAGCGCCATCTTAGTGCTGCTATCGGTATTTACGCTTACGCAAAAAGGTCTAAATTTTGGCCTAGATTTTACCGGCGGTTATTTAACTGAGTTTACAACCAGTCAAAGTGTTGAACTAAAAGAGCTTCAATCGTTTATTGCTAAAAATCACAACGGTGAGTTTGAGCTAACCGCGCAAGGTAATAGTCATTTTCAATTAAGAGAAGCGCCAAGTGCATCAACTACATCAACAACAGCTAATAGCCTTGATTGGCAAAGTGCTGTTACACAAAACGATGATATAAACGCACAGGTATTATCGTCAGCTTATATTGGCTCACAAGTGGGCGATGAGTTATTTGATCAAGGCTGTTTAGCAATGTTTGCTGCAATGATTGCGGTAATGATTTACCTTGCAGTGCGTTTTGAATGGCGATTAGCCGTTGGCTCTGTGGTAGCGCTAGTGCACGATTTAATACTCGTACTTGGATTATTTTCACTATTACAAATTGAATTTAACCTAACCGTACTGGCAAGTTTACTGGCTATTATTGGTTACTCACTTAACGACTCAATAATAGTAGGGGATAGAGTACGCGAGCTTTTACGTGTTCAATCAAACAATGTACTTAGCCCAGCGACTATTATTAATAATGCGATTAAAAGTACACTAACACGTACCTTAATAACGTCAGGTACCACACTTGCAACGGTTGCGAGTGTTTGGTTGCTTGCAGGTGCACCACTGCAAGGCTTTGCTATTGCATTATTTACCGGCATTGTAGTGGGTACGTTCTCGTCTATTTGTATAGCGGCAACCTTGCCAGAGCTATTGGGCTTAAGCGCTAAAAACTACGAAGTTAAAGTAGATGCCCACACGCAAACATTATTAGATATGCCATAAGGTTTTTAATAAAGCACAAGCAAAGAGTAGCATCAACCAACCGCTCTTTGCTTGTTTAATGCTAATTTAAGCCCCGCTAGTATTCCCACCAAACTTGCGGGGTTTAAAACAATGGTTTTAAGCCTAGCAAAAATGTTAAACTGACAGCCTTATTTTTACTGCCAGTATTGTATTAATCCCCATGAATAAAACCCACGTTATCGAACATCTTCGTTTTGCGCTAGAAGCACAGCTTACAACAGCAAAAGTAGCGGCAAAAACTGCGCACGACACCGCCACACATGAAGAAAACATAGCCGAAAACAAATACGATACCCTCGGGCTCGAAGCCGCTTATTTAGCACAAGGCCAAGCCCAGCGCGTAAACGATTGCTATAAAAGCATTGAATTGTTCGAACCTGCCTTTAACGAAAAACCAACCGACAAAATAGCTATCGGTTCGCTGGTATGTTTAGAAGATGATAACGCAGCCCAAAAATGGTTTTATTTAGGCCCTGCAGCTGGTGGTTTAACGGTAAACGTTAAACTGCACGCAATTGCTGTTGTAACACCCGGCGCACCAATGGGTAAGCAGTTATTAAATAAACAAATTGACGATGAAATTACGTTAAAAATTGCAAGTAAAGTCCACGAGTATGTGGTGGTAGAGATTTTATAAAGCTTTGGTTTTTAAGAGAAGCGTTTGCTGGCAGAGCTATACTAACGTAATAATCGCTTATTTATATTCATAAATTAATTGTCGGATGGCATGGCTCCGCCATTTATCCAACCTACAGCAATGCTTTTATAGCGTAACGTGGTGTGTACTTCAATTTGTACAAAGGCATATAATGAGAAGTACCTAATAGTTTAAAAGTGAGCAGGGTTGACGTTAGGTGCTCCCTTTTTAATTGATTTTAGTGGTTATACAGCCTCGTTAGTTGTATTTCCCAAGTTGGCTACTCGGTGCTACTATAGTGATACATTTGTTTGGGGATTATTATGAGAGTAGAACTAGTAACAACATTGAAGCGTCAAGCAACGAAGATATTATCTGAACTTCATTCCTCTAAAGAACCTGTGTTGATAACTGAACATGGACAACCATCTGCATACTTAGTAGATGTTGATGATTATGAATTTATGCAAAAGCGTATGCAAATTCTTGAGTCTCTTGCAAAAGCAGAGCAGGCAATAAGTCGTGGTGAAACCATGTCGAATGTTGAAGCTAAAGATAAAATGAATAAATGGCTGAAATAATTTGGACTAATCCAGCTTTGGATGATCTTAACGATATCGCTGAATATATCGCATTAAGCAATTTGCAGTCAGCGAAAACATTGGTTTCCAAAATATTTGAAAAAGTTGAACGTCTCGAACTCTTTCCTGAATCAGGTAAAAAACCAATTGAGTTAGCTAACCTAAATTATCTTGAACTGGTCGTGAATCCTTGTCGTATATTTTACAAAAAAGATAACGATAAAGTATATATTTTGCACGTAATGAGACAAGAACGAGACTTACGAAAATTTTTGTTGCTAACGCAATATACAGCTAACAAGTAGGTAATCCCTGAGTGAAATTAGTATGACCCCCATACTAATTATTATAAAAAGCAATTATTAAAAAGCCATCCAAACATCTATCAAAATTCCAACTTAACCAATATAAGAACTAAATTATGGTTTGTTTATTAAAAAAATTGCTACACACGTTCCTTAAGTGTTTAATATACCGTACATAAATAATATGGAGGTTGAAATATGAGACATAACAATTGGTCTTGCCCTAAGTGTAATAATAACGAATTTGATACCGGTGAAATAAGAGTTTCGGGTGGCTTTTGGTCAAGAATTTTTGATGTTCAAAATAAAAAGTACACCGCTGTGACATGCAGTCGATGTAGTTTTACTGAATTTTATAAAGGTTCATCATCAACACTTGGTAACGTATTTGATTTCTTTACTGGGTAATTAAAGCTTAAAAAGCACCTTAACTGAAATGTAAACTGATCAGTTCATGAGATACCTCCTCATTAAGGTGAGGAGGTTAAATGCTTCAACACCCCTAAGCGATAATTCGCCTTATTAAATGTAGGTGGACCTTTAGATATACACTAACTAATAGCAGTTAAACAAAATCAATTACACGCACTAATAATAGGCTTCAATAATAGACCATAAGGCTTGGATGAATTTATTTTTATGATTTTTCATCTAACATCCTATATTTTAAATATCCAATTTTAGGTAGCTTTTTTCACAAACTTCGCTGTTACCATCATTTCGCCAATACCATCTACTTTACAATCAAGTTCGTGATCTTTTTTATCAAGCACTCTTCTAATGACCGCTTTGGTGCCAATTTTAATTACTTGCGAGCTGCCTTTAATTTTTAAATCTTTAGCTACTGTCACTTTGTCGCCATCATTAAGCACAGTGCCGTTGGCATCTTTAACTAAAATGGCGGCTTCATCGTTTATATTATTTGGGTTCCACTCATGAGCGCACTCAGGGCAAATAAGCAGTTGTTGGTCTTCGTAAACATATTCACATTGGCATTTTGGGCAAGCAGGCAGCGACATTTTTAACTCTCTTAAGGTATTGTTTTGGGTATTTTAATCGGCATTAGTTGGAAAATATAGTTAATCAATATTTTTCATCTTCACGCTAAAAATATCTCGTTTGTGCGTTTTTAAAAAAGGGCATATAAAGCACATGTCGCTTAAGCAATTTAAGCGCTAACTCGTACAGTAGGTACCTGTTAAAGCACCCATCATATTAAGTGATTCGCGCAATGCCCACTTAGTACGATGGGTGTTTCTATTTATAATGCTTAGTATTTTACTAAGCATGCTTTTTATATTTTGACTTAACTAGGAAAAGTCGTGTTTAAAACCTTAATTGTGGTTGATAACAACGAGCAAACGCTTGCTCAATCGTTCGAAAATGTAATTACGTTTAATACCTACTTACGTGATTACCCAAAACAAAATGAACCAAAAACACGCATTATTAATCTGTGCGACTCAAGCCAATACTTGAGCAAAGGTTACTATTGCTCATTACTTGCAGAGGCGCGCAAGCACCAAGTTTTGCCAAGTGTAAAAACAATAAATGCACTTCGTAGTGGTCAAGCCCCTATATTAAATGTGGGCCAAATAGATGGCACACTTTACTTTGGTAATACACAAAACGATTTACAATCAAAAGCGGCAAAGTCGGTATTTAAACAATACCCAACGCCTATTTTATTTGTTGATGAACAAGGCTTATTGCAACAAGGGTCTTTATCGTCTTTAAGCGAGCAGCAGTACAGCGAATTTGTAGCCAAACTAGATAACTTTACTAAAACGCAGTGGCGTATTGGCTCAGTGCAACGTCGTTTTAGATGGGACATGGCAATACTTGTTGATCATAACGAAAAAGTACCGCCGAGTGATAAAGACGCCATTGCACGTTTTATTAAAGCAGCGGCTAAACACGGTATTAATGCACAAGCATTAAGCTTTGACGAAATTGATAACATTGCCCAGTTTGATGCGTTATTTATTCGCCAAACTACAGCGATTGACCATCCAACGTATCGCCTTGCAAGCAAAGCGCAAAGCCTTGGTTTAGTGGTTATTGACGATGCTGAGTCTATTTTACGTTGTTGTAATAAAGTGTATTTACACGATGCGTTTAATTACCAAAAAGTGCCAAGTTTAAAAACGGTTGTAGTGGCTGATCAAGCAAATGAAACGCTTGAGCAATTAGAAGAAGCGTTTACGTATCCGCTTGTTTTAAAAATGCCTGAAGGGTCCTTTTCAAAAGGTGTGTTTAAAGTTTCAAACCGTGATGAGCTTGCCGCTAAGCTTACAGAGCTGTTTGAATATAGCGCATTAGTGCTTGCACAAGAGTACATGTATACCGAATACGATTGGCGAGTGGGTGTGTTAAATGGCCGTGCAATTTATGCATGCCGCTATTTAATGGCGCGTAACCATTGGCAAATTTATAACCACGACGCTAAACGGTTTTTCTCTGGTGGCTTTGAAACCTTGCCAACCTTTGAGTTACCAAAAGCGGTATTAGATGCAGCATTAAAAGCATGTAAAACAGTGGGTAGGGGTTTATATGGCGTAGATGTTAAAGAGCATCAAGGCAAAGCATACGTGCTTGAAGTAAACGATAACCCAAGTATTGATCACAAGGTAGAAGACGGCTATTTAGGCGATGAGCTATACATGATCATTATGGATGAATTTAAACAACGCTTAGAAGCACGAGGTCGTGGGTAATAACATGAGCAACCTTGTTATTCGAAAAGCGCTTAGCAGTGATTTAAATGCACTGATTGACGTTGAAAATGCCTGCTTTAATAATGATAAATTGAGCCCGCGCAGTCTAAAACGCTGGCTTAGTGCAAAACACGGTATTTTACTCGTTGCAGAAAGTGGCGAGCAAATATGCGGCTATGGGCTAGTATGGTGCCATAAAGGGACTCGCTTAGCGCGTTTATATTCGCTTGCTGTAAAACCTACAATGCAAGGTAAAGGCATTGCAAAAGCACTGCTTACTAGTCTAGAAAAAGAAACGTGTGAGCGGGCTCGTATTTACCTTCGTTTAGAAGTGGCTGTAAATAACGAAGGTGCGATTGGGCTTTATCAAAGCTTAGGCTACAGAGTGTTTGGTCAATACAGCGATTATTACGACGACCACAGTGACGCACTACGAATGCAAAAAAACATTCGACAAACAAGTGAGTTAAAAGTGGCGTGTTTAACGCCGTGGTATCAGCAAACTACCGAGTTTACGTGCGGACCTGCTGCACTATTAATGGCAATGGGGGCACTTGAGCCAACTACTGAGCTTAGCCAATCACATGAGCTAGCACTTTGGCGTGAAGGTACCACTATTTTTATGACATCGGGTCATGGTGGTTGCCATCCGTTTGGTTTGGCACTTGCCGCTCATAAGCGTGGTTTTAAAAGCGAAGTAATGGTTAATACCACCGAGCCTTTGTTTTTAGATGGCGTACGCAACGAAAACAAAAAAGTGGTACTTGCCACCGTGCATCAACAATTTGTAGATGGTATTGCACAAGCAAATATACCGCTTACACATAAAGATGTAGAGCTTGAGCATATTGAGCAGTGGTTAAGTAAAGGCTTTAGTGTGCTGTTATTAATTAGCACATATAGTTTTGATGGTAAAAAATCACCACATTGGGTGTGTGTTACGCACCTTGATGAGCATTGCGTGTATGTTCACGATCCGTTTTGTGAGCCCGGTAACGATAAACAGCTCGCAATAGATTGCCAGTATGTACCTATTGCACGAAGTGATTTTAGTAAAATGTCAGCGTTTGGTAGCCAACGTTTAAGAACTGCGGTGGCTATAGCTAATAAAATATAAGGTTAACAGTGACTTTTTTAGATTTAATTGATGTAGCCCCGTATTCGTGGGCAGCTATTGGTACTGCGGCTTTTTGCGGTGCCATTATTGGTATAGAGCGCCAATTGCGCGGCAAACCTGTAGGTATTCGTACATCAGCCCTAATAACCTTGGGTACGTATTTGTTTTTATCCACTGCGTTTAATTTACAAGGGGATGTGATAGATCATTCTCGTGTAGTTGGGCAAATAATTACAGGTATTGGCTTTTTAGGGGCTGGTGTTATGCTCGCAAAAGATGGTGCGGTAGTTGGTGTAACCTCTGCTGCAACCATCTGGGTGCTTGCATCAATAGGCGTTATGATAGCGACTGAAAACCTTGGCGCTGCGATAAAGCTCTCGGTGCTGGTGGTCGGTATTTTATACGGTGTAGACGTACTCGAGGCTAAATTTAAAAGCTTAAGCAAAGGCGTACACACTAAAGTAAAAAACTATCAAAAACGCTATTATCGAAAAGAATTTAACGACTCAGAACGCCACTAAAAGTGGCGTTTTTTATTAAAGCCTGACTGTTTGAAATTGAATAGCGTCTTCAAGCGGGGCAGGGCGGCCTATAAAGTAGCCTTGCACGTTATCAACGCCCAGCTTTCTCAGCGTACTTAATTCTTCTTGATTTTCTATTCCCTCTGCAACTATTGAGCAATTAATTGCTTTGGCAAATCCGCATAGTGCCTTAGCTAATAAAAACTTTCTACGATCTGTATTTATATTTTGAGTAAGGCTTATGTCTAACTTAATGATATCTGCCTCTAATTCTAAAATATGCTGAAAAGATGAAAATCCAGCACCTACATCATCGATAGCGAGTTTTACACCTCGGTTTCTTAATGGTTGAAGTGCGGTTCGCATCGCTTGGTAGTCTAAAATAGGTGAATGTTCAGTCACTTCTAAAATTATTCTATTACAATCGATGCTTTGTAATACTTTGTCTATTGAGCCTGATAAAATATGCTGAGGTGAAGTGTTGATAGTGATATAAGCTTTTTCATCAAATTTATCCAAGCAATGTAATGTATTTTGTATAGCAAGTATCTCTAATGCTTCTCCTAGACCTAGCTTTTCAGCATCTTTAAACCAAATGTCAGGTGTTTTATAGGGTTCAATAAAAAAGCGTGACAGAGACTCATAACCCGAAAGTTGATTGGTTGATAAATTAAATATGGGCTGAAAATAAATCGTAATATCGTTTGTTTTTATAATATTTTCAATAAGCGACTTTGACTCATTATTTAAAATGTTAGATTGGACATTTTTTTCGATTAACTCCGTAGCTATTTCAGAAATTAACCTAAGAAATGACAAATCTTTATCGTTCAAGGTATTATCTAATATGGTTTTATAACAGCAAAAAGTGCCATAAACTTTTCCTGTAGATAACACAATAGGTACACCTATATAAGAGCCAATATTTAGCTTTTCTGTAACTGGCATGTTACGGGTTATAGGGTGCTCAAGAGTATTAGGAATTATTTGTTCTAGCTCGTTATCGGATATTTTTTTACAGTAAGTTTCGCAAATTGGATCTGAATTACCCACGGATACGCAGGTATTTGTAGTTTGGTTATCTACCACTTTAAAAACGCGATCATTATTGGTGAATTCTGAAATAAACGCGACTTCCATGCTCAAATGTTTTCGTACGAGTGAAAGTAACTTTAATAACTTTGATTCAATAGAAGCATCGCTTTGTGGATCAAAAAGGTGCTTACTAAGTTTATCTTTCATGCAGTTACCTTGGTATGGCATAAATTATATTATTGATAAGAGTATAATTTATGTATAAAAAAATGCCAATTTAGAGTGCCGTCGCTGGTTATCCAAATAACTTTCGTCTAACTACTTTTCTGTAACCACTGGGTGTTTGGCTTAATACTTTTTTAAACACGCGTGTTAAATGCCCTTGGTCGTTATATCCCACTTCTAAAGCCACTTCTTGAATTGATAAATTTGATGATGCTAATAACTCTTTCGCACCTTCTACGCGTAATTGTTGCCAATATTCAATAGGACTTTGATTAGTTGCTGCTCTAAAACGGCGGGTAAAAGTACGGTAGCTCAAGCTAAATTGGGCAGCGACTTCTTGCAGGTTTAGCTCGGTGGCTAAATTGGTTTTTAGCCAAAACTGAATTTGCGCAATTAGCTCATCGGGGTGACGGTCTACTGCACCTTCTAAATAGCGTTGATCTTCGTAGGGTTTGCGTATTTCGTGCGAAAAATTACGCTCTACATGTTGAGCGGCTGCTTTTGTATAGTACTGACTAATAATATGTACGATCACATCTGCAAGGGCATTGAGACTCGCTACGGTATACATACGCTCTGATTGGGTTATAAAAAAGTCGGGTTTTAAACGCACTAACGGATAGTCATGGCTAAATTGATTGGCGTAGTGCCAATGTGTGGTAGCAGGGTGCCCATCAAGTAAGCCAGCCTCAGCTAATAAGCAGTTGCCAGTACCTACACCAATTATATTACTGCCTGCGCTAAAGCTTTCGCTTAGCCAATCAACTACGTCTTGATTTGTACGCACTACTGGGCGCGGGTTTCGCCAAATACCCGGGACTATAATTAAATCGCTGTAGGGCGCATTAGTTGTTATGCAATCAGGAATTATCGCAAGGCCTGCGCGAGTAGCTATAGATTCTGCATTTTTAGCCACTAAATTTATAGCAAGCGGTCTAAAATTTTGCTTATTAAGGTGGCCTTTAGCAAAGGCCTCGCCGGCTCTTAGCATCTCAATAGGTAGCGTTAAACTAGTCACTAATAAATGCGGATATACCGCTATAGCAATGTTTAGTGGTGGATTAGTGTTTTTTTCAGTCATGTAAATGCTCCGACCAGTACTTTTTGGCCTTTTGTGCTGAATATTTGGCTATTAAAGCACAATGCATGGTACGTAATCCATTTAAACTGCGTGTTCATCTTATAACACGTTTTTTAAAGGTAAATTATGACTGCATTACCCGTTATAGTAGGCATGGGTGGCATTAACGCCGCTGGCCGTACTTCTTTTCATCAAGGTTATCGCCGTATCGTGTTAGATAGTTTAAACGCTAAAGATCGCAGTGAAACATTTTTAGGCCTCGCCACACTGATGAATCTAGTAAGCGTTGTAAACGGCCAATTACAAGATACACAAGGTAATAATGTTGAGCAAAGCGACATAGAAGCACGCTTTGGTGAGCAAATTATTGCCGGTACACTTATTCGTAAAATTGAAAAAGAACACTTTGATGCAGATGCCACACCGTGGCAGCAAAAAATGACGCTAAACGCATCAAGCGATAACGCAATTGTGTTTGAAACTCGCGCTCGCGACTTACCGGTACCTGTTCCAGCTAGCTGGCAAGTTGAAGAACTTGAAGGCAAAAAAGTAAAAGTAACTATTGCAGCCGATTTAGATATTAAGCATGACTCAACACGTGATAATCCAATTAAATCTGCAGGGCAATTTCCGACTGGGTTTGATCCGTCTGTTATGTATAACAGCCGCTATCAGCCTCGTGGTTTGCAAGCGACTATTTTTGCAGCTACCGATGCGATTAAATCAACAGGGCTTGATTGGCAACACATTATGAATAGCGTTGAGCCAGATAAAATTGGTACTTATTCAGCATCGGTAATTGGCCAAATGGACGACAAAGGCCTAGGCGGTTTAGTTAAAGCACGCCAACAAGGCGACCGTGTTAGCACTAAGCAGTTAGCACTGGGCTTAAATACAATGTCTACCGATTTTATTAACGCGTATGTTACGGGCAATGTGGGAACTACGTTTTCGACCTCGGGCGCCTGTGCTACGTTTTTATACAACTTACGCGCAGCAGTAAACGACATACAAGCAGGGCGTACACGCGTTGCGGTTGTCGCAAGTGTTGAGTGTGCTATTACACCCGAAGTGATTGAAGGCTTTGGTAACATGAGCGCACTTTCAAATGTTGAAGGTTTGCGCCGCTTAGATAACTTATCACATGATGAAGAACCAGATTATCGCAAAAGTAGCCGCCCGTTTGGGGATAACTGCGGCTTTACATTAGGTGAAGGCGCACAAGTTGCTATTTTAATGGACGATGCATTAGCCCTTGAATTAGGCGCTGACATAATGGGCTCTGTGCCGGATGTATTTGTAAATGCAGATGGTATAAAAAAATCAATTACGTCACCTGGTCCTGGTAACTACATTACCATGGCTAAATCGGCTGCTTTAGCAACGAGCCTTTTAGGCAAAGAAGCTTTGCAAGAACGTAGCTTTATTTTAGCGCATGGCTCAAGTACACCGTTAAACCGCGTAACAGAGTCGCTGATATATCACAAAGTGGCACAAACGTTCGCTATTGATAATTGGAAAGTGACAGCGCCTAAAGCCTATGTTGGTCATACTATAGCTCCTGCAAGTGGCGACCAATTAGCGATAGCTCTCGGTGTATTTAGTCACAACATTATGCCGGGCATTACCACAATTGATAAAGTGGCTGATGATGTTTACACCGATCACCTTGATATTCGTAACAGCCATTACGAATGCAGTGAAATGGATATAGCTTTTATAAATTCAAAAGGCTTTGGCGGTAACAATGCAACAGCAATAGTACTTTCACCAAAAGTGACAATGCAAATGCTCGCTAAGCGCCATGGCGATGACGTTATGACTAGTTACGCTCAAAAAAATGTGGCAATTAAAGCCGCTCAACAAACGTATCAAGCTCAAGCTGATTTAGGCCAATATGAGCTTATTTACCGCTTTGGCGACGGACTTATTGATGACAATGACATTGTAATAGACGAGCAAAGTATTAAGTTACCAGGCTTTGAAAAAGCAATTACGTTTAGCACAACAAATTCCTACCAAGATATGTTTTAAGCACACATACTTGTTAGCAAGGCGCTTTTTAAGCGCCTTTTTTAATGCCTAAAATATATGTAGCTATTAGATTATTTTTGTTATCCCCCAAATTTAGCTTATTAATTGAACTTATTTTTTGTGTTTATACTTGCTTTTATGTTGATCGTTTGTTTCTATTATATAAACACTATCTAGGATGGATAAAACCAATGAAAAAACTCATATTAGCGCTTTCTTTAACTTCTGCTTTTACTCAACTCCCTGCTTTTGCAGACGACTTTGTTCCTGCAGAAGTGATTAATAAAAACTACGATCAGCTCACTAATACTTCCTCACGCGCTTCGAGGTTAGAGGGGATTAACTTAAGCAGTTACGTGGTCGATAAAAGCGGGCAGGTTAGTGATATAGAAATTGTTGCTACGGTCGGGCAAAAAAAGTACCAAAGAGAAGTAATGGATTACGTATCTAAACTAAATTACAAAAGCGCAAAATTAAATGGTGAGACTATACCTGTAGCAAAAACTATTACTGTAAGCTCACAAAATTTACATGTTGGGTTTTCAAACGATAAGGCATCGCGTGGCTTTTTTAATGATTATGAGCAAGCTAGTAAATTAATCGATGAAAAGAAATACGATGAAGCTAAAAGCCTCATTGATGAACTAGAAAATGAACATACCAAAAATACGGTTGAAATTGTTTTACTTGCGTGGCTTAAAAGCCAGCACAGTTATTTTGTACAAGATTGGAAGAGCTTTGATCAGCATATCAACGAAGCGTTCTTATTTAGAGGTAACTTACCTGATCAAATTCAAAAACGTGTGATTAAAAATGCTTTACAGTGGTTTATATCAAAGCAAGATTATGTACGAGCCTATGATGCAATAGATGCACTAGGCAATATTGAATCTATAACTTTTACAGATCAAAATAAGGAACAGTTGTTAACCCAAGTGAACGATATTTATAAAAACTCGGGAGATATTGAACAACAATTTAGTTTAGCTTCAGAGCAAGCTGTAATGCCTATGATGTCGAAGTCTGAGGTTAAATTACAATCAGAATTACCACTGAGCAAAGTGCAACTTAGATGCGAAAACAAAGTCGTTGACTATGACACTAATACCATTGATAAAATTGTTATTTCGAAAAATGATTTACGTTGTGGATTATTAATAAAAAGCGCTCAAGCACAAACAATTACACTTAAGCAAAGCGGTGAAAGTTTTTTATAAAAATGTAACTCCCCACATATAAATTATGGGGAGTTATCGTATTAATAAGTATTGGCTATTCAAACAATGCATTGAAATTTTGCTGCAATACTTATTAAAAAACTATCACTTAAACTTTTTTACATACCTAAGCGTTATAAAATTAATAATGGCAAGTAAAATGGCTATTTCGTAACGGCTGTACGCAACAGCAATACCTATTAAGCCCATATTCCAAATACTGGCTGCGGTTGCAGTGCCTGAGGTCGTACGGTTATTTTTTAAAATTGCGCCACCGCCAATAAAACCAATACCAGTAATTATACCTTGCAACATTTTAGATTGAGCTTCTGCACCATCTAAAACCGACATAGCAATAAGTGCATACCCGCATGATGCTACCGCAACAAGCGGAAAGGTTCTAAGCCCTGCGCCATCATGACTACGCTCTCTGTCGTAAGCCATGGGTAGTGCAAGTAGGTAAGCAATACCTAAATGTATTAAATTATCGATGATTTCATTCCACTGTAAATCAATTTCCATTATTGAGCCTGTGCTGGTTAATTTTGTTAATAATAAGCAAACAGCAAGCCATGGTATAAATGGTTAATAATCAATGGCTTATTTTTGATATCTGCATTTAATAAGAATTATTGAAGAAACTTTTACATGTTTTTATTACTATTTTACGCAATAGTTAATTTGATCTGAGTTTTAAAGCCTCGTATTCTTTTATCCAGACTAAAAGACACCTATGTGAATCTCTTGCCTTTAAATAAAACATTAAGCACACCCACTAAGCTTGAAAAAACAGCCTTACTATTTTGCGTTGGGTTATCTGTTATTGCTTTTTTATTTCCTGAATTACTCACAGAGCACTTACAACCCGCTATTAATAAAATTTTAGGTTATTTAGGGTCGCCATTTTTTATATTGGTAAACTTGTTACTTTTTTCTGTGATAGCTATTGCTATAAGCCCATTAGGGCAACGAAAAATAGGAGGATCGCAAGCACTTGTTGAGTTTAGTACCTTTGGTTGGTTTTCTATGTTGTTTGCAGCAGGAATGGGCTCAGGACTAATATTTTGGGGAGTAGCAGAGCCTGCACTACACACGGTTAACTCGCCTTTAAAGCAAAGCTTGTATCCTAACCACCAAACAAGTGGTTTGGCGCTTACCTTAGTTAATTGGGGCGCGCATGCATGGGCGCTCTATGCAGTATTTGGCTTAGTATTAGGTGGGTTTACTCGCAATAGTGGTAAAGCGGGCGATATTAGTGCGCCTGTGATCAGTGCAACTAAGGGCGTTATTAATCGGGCTTGGCAATTACAGCTGAGCTTTAGCATTAAATTAATTGCCATACTTGCAATATTTTTTGGTGTAGTGGGCACAATTGCTAATTCAACTTTATTACTGCGTAAAGGGCTCGAGCTTGAGCTAGGGGTTGAATCGGCTTTATTTTCGGGGTTTATTATTATTTTTTTAATTGCACTACTTTACACCATTTCTGCAAAGCTGGGGCTTAAAAAAGGCATTCAAACTCTTAGTAAGTTTAATATGTTTTTAGCCTTTGCACTTATAGCATGGCTATTAATTTTTGTGCCTATACAGCCAATTATAGACATAGCGATAGGCGGAACATGGGATTACATTCAGCTTATAACCACAGGAACATGGCAGTATGAAAGCGTACTTAATGACCCCGCATGGGCAACAGGTTGGACATACAATTACTATTTTTGGTGGTTAGCTTGGGGCCCGTTTGTTGGTGTTTTTTTGGCAAAAATTAGCCAAGGACGGCCGGTTTGGCAATACATTTTAGGTGTTGTATTTGTACCAACCTTTGTGACTATTATATGGTTTAGTGTGTTTTCGGGCTCTGCAATTTCCTGGGATCAAACGCACAATGCAGGCATTTTAGCGGCTATTAAAGCTGATTATACACAAGGGCTGTTTGTATTTTTCGAGCAATTAGGGTGGCAAGGCGGTCTATTAATTTGGTCAAGTTTATTGCTTTTACTCATTTTTGTAGCCACATCAGCAGACTCTGCTGTTTTGGTAATTCGTGAATTAAGTGGTGCAAGTGAAGCTCAAACATGGAGTTTGTATGCTTGGTCGTTTGCACTAGGGTTATGCGCTTTTGTTTTGTTAGTACAAAACAATGAACCATTAAACAGAAGCGTTGCTATTATTGGCGCGCTTCCTTTTTTGATTATTTTTATTTTACAGCTGGTGGGTTTTACAAAAGAGTTTATAAATGAGTTCAGGTAATTATGCCTACATATTTTTACAGAGTTAAAATAAAAAGCGTATACAATTTAGGTAATATTTTGATTAGGATGAATGATGAGAACGTTTATTGTATTTTTGTCAGTTTTTTACCTTTGTGGCTGCACAGTTGCCGGCGCTATTATTGACGGCCAAGCACAATCTCAGGCGCGTAATGATAAAAATAGTATTAGCCCTGCGCAGTCAACACCTTATAAAAACCCACTAGAGCCAGTACCCTCAGATAAAAACGGATTTAACTTTACTGATATGGGATTAAAGATAGATTCGGCTCTTGTTAGCCTAGTAAAAGGGGAAAGCACTACAACGCAAGTATGTAGGCAGGTCACTAAAAGTCTAAAAGAGTGTGTAGAGGTAGAAAAGTCATCTCTACACACTACTGAGTCTAAGCAGTTAAAAACTGATGATGAAATAATAAGTGTTGGTCAATAAAGCTGCTAATAAAAAAGTAGCTATGATCGTAGCCGGCTTGCATTTCAAGTGTAAGCGGGTAGCCTTTTTTATCAGCAATAGCGACTAGGTTTTGTGGCTTAAGTTGCTCTTGTAAAAAGCCATCAGCATCACCTTGACTCACTAACATGGGTAAGTAATTAACTTGCTCTGCGTTTTTCATTAACTCGCAGCTGTCATATTGTGACCAAAGCGCTTTATCATTTCCTAAATAACCAGTAAATGCTTTTACACCCCAAGGGCATTCAATCGGATTTACAATAGGGCTAAAAGCCGAGGCACTTACAAACGCAGTCGGGTTTTTAAGTGCAACCATTAATGCACCATGCCCGCCCATAGAGTGACCGCTAATTGCTTTTGTGCTTGTTACCGGAAAATGTTGTTCTATAAGTGCTGGTAACTCACTAACAATATAATCGTACATATTAAAATGGGTGTTGTAAGGAGCTTGCGTAGCATTTACGTAAAAGCCAGCACCTTGAGCAAAGTCGTAGCTGTCTTCGTTGGGTACGTTTTCGCCGCGCGGGCTAGTGTCAGGCGCTACAATAGCAATACCCAGCTCGGCAGCTTTTTTAAATGCGCCGGCTTTTTGCATAAAATTTTCGTCAGTACAAGTTAAACCTGATAGCCAATAAAGTACCGGTACTTTGTTGGCTTCACTTGCGCCAGGGGGTAAAAATACGGCAAAGCGCATAGTGCAATGTGTACTTTGCGAGCTGTGAGTATATTGTTTATGCCAACCGCCAGACACTTTTACACTTGAAATATTTTCTAACATACTTAATCCTTAAAGCCGTAAACTTAGAAGTATTACGGCTCATTATTAAACGTATTTAAGCAAATATTAGTAATGAATTACTGTACGAATGCTTTTACCTTCGTGCATTAAATCAAATGCTTCGTTAATATCTTCAAGGCCCATTGTATGGGTAATAAAGTCGTTAAGAGCAAATTCTCCAGCCATATAACGCTCTACTATTTCAGGTAGTTGTGAACGACCCTTAACGCCACCAAATGCACTGCCACGCCATACACGCCCAGTTACCAGTTGAAACGGACGGGTTGATATTTCTTGGCCAGCACCGGCTACACCAATAATTACCGATTCGCCCCAACCTTTATGACAACACTCAAGCGCTGAGCGCATAACATCAACATTACCAATACATTCAAACGAGTAGTCAACGCCACCGTCAGTCATTTCAACAATAACTTCTTGAATTGGCTTGTCGAAATCTTTTGGATTAATTAAATCAGTTGCACCAAGTTTTGTTGCTAAATCGAATTTAGTGGTGTTTATATCAACACCAATAATACGACCCGCACCAGCCATTTTTGCGCCAATAATGGCTGATAAACCAATGCCGCCTAAGCCGAATATAGCAACCGTGTCGCCAGGTTTTACTTTAGCTGTGTTTGTAACTGCGCCCATTCCTGTTGTTACACCACAGCCGAGTAAGCAAATCTCTTCTAAAGAGGCTTCTTTATTTACTTTAGCGAGTGAAATTTCTGGCAATACAGTGTACTCAGAGAACGTTGATGTACCCATGTAGTGGTAAATTGGTTGGCCGTCTTTAAAAAAGCGTGTTGTGCCGTCTGGCATTAGGCCTTTACCTTGTGTTTCGCGTACAGCTGAACATAGATTAGTTTTACCTGAAGTACACATTTTACATACGCCACATTCAGCAGTGTATAGAGGAATAACATGGTCCCCAACTTCAACACTGGTTACGCCTTCGCCAACGGCATAGACAACACCAGCGCCTTCATGGCCTAAAATAGCAGGAAATATGCCTTCAGGATCTTCACCCGATAATGTAAATGCATCGGTATGACATACACCAGTAGCGATAATTTTTACCATTACTTCGCCTTTTTTAGGCATCATTACATCAACTTCCTCAACACTAAGTGGTTGATTAGGACCCCAAGCAATGGCAGCTTTTGATTTAATAAATTCAGACATGTTTTTATTTCCTTTAACTGGCTATTAAAAAATAATTGTAGACCCAATTTGCTTGGGTGATGCGCGTATTGTATTTGTTTCTCAAACAATGATAATCTCTGATTTATTAAAACACTTTTACAGTATGGTAATAATGGCGCGTTGGGATGGGATAGATGAGTTTATAGCGGTAGGTGAAGAGGGCAGCTTTACCGCAGCTGCTAAAACGCTAGGGCTTTCGGTTGCGCATATTAGCCGCCATGTAACATCGCTTGAGCAACGTTTAAATACTCAACTTTTAACCCGTACAACCCGTAAAGTTGTTTTAACTAAAGAAGGTGAAGTGTACCTACATCAAATAAAGCACTTACAACACGCTATGGACGAGGCAACTCAAGGTCTTGCTCAACAACAAAGTACACCAAAGGGTAAAATAAAACTCACCGCCCCTGTTATGTATGGGGAAACGTTCATTATGCCCATAGTGCATAATTTTATGAAGGATCATCCCGAGGTCGAAGTTATTGCCACATTAAGTAACGAGCAAGAAAACTTGTTAGAGGGCGGCTTTGATTTAGCAATAAGGTTAGGGCATCTAAAAGATTCAAGCTTAAAAGCGCGCAGGTTAAGTGCAAGGCGCTTTATTATGTGCGCGGCACCACAGTATTTAACTCGATTTGGTGAGCCGCATACTTTAGGCGAGCTAAACAGCCATGAATGTTTAATTGGTAATAGTAGCTACTGGCGCGTAAACGAAAATGGGCGTGATAAACACATTAAAATAGCGGGGCGGCTACAGTGTAATAGTGGTTGGGCGCTGGTGGATGGCGCAAAAAAGGGGCTTGGTATTGTACAGCTCCCAGACTACTACATTGGCAACGAAATTTCCTCTGGGGTACTGGTCCCTATTCTAACGGCTTATCAACCACAGCAAGAGGGTGTATGGGGCGTGTATCCACCAAGGCAGTTTGTGGCCACAAATGTACGCGTTTTACTCGATTATTTAGTTAAAGGGCTTAAAACTTAACCACGAGTTAATGGTTAAATACATATTGCTTTAAATATAGCCAAGTATCAGATTTTTAAATTATTTCTTACATTTTATGCCATACCCAAAGGCACTTTTTTCGTGCTACTATTGCTCAATACTTTTAGGATAAGTGTTAAAAATAATATGTTTCAACCGGTTAGCTTATTTATTGGGCTTAGATACAGTCGCTCCTCTAAGGGAAATGCGTTTATATCCTTTATATCGTTTTTTTCTATTGCCGGTATCGCTATTGGTTTAATGGCTTTATTTACGGTCAGCAGTGTAATGAATGGCTTTGAAAATAGCTTAAAAACGAACATGCTAGGGCTTATTCCTCACGTTGAAATAAAAGCGGAAGCACATACCGCTACACAAATGAATGACTTAAAAACCGATCTCGAACAATCTCCCTATGTTGACCATGTAAGCTTATATCGCCACGGCGAAGCTATTTTACAAACTAATAAAGATTTACACGGCGTGTTACTGCAAGGCCTTTACGACGATAACGGCTCTTTATATAAAATTACCGACAAAATAGTGCAAGGCGATTGGAAAACCGTACTTAACAAAAACTACAGTATTGCTATAAGCCGTTATTTGAGTCGTAAATTAGGCGTTAGCGTGGGTGATAAGCTACGCGTTATTATGCCTAACGCTTCAACTTATACGCCACTTGGGCGAGTACCTAGCCAGCGTTTATTTAAAGTTGCCGCAATATACGAAACCGGCTCTGAAATCGATATGGCACTTGCGTTTACCAGTGGCGCTTCGCTGCAACGCGTGCTTAAGCTCGATAAAAACACAGCCCCTAATTTAAGTATCTCGTTGCATGAACCGTTCGAACTAGATGAATTTATTGAAGCAAGCCAACGTATTTTAAAAGATCACAATTACAGTGATTGGCGCAGTACCCAAGGTACTTTATTTGCAGCCGTTGCTATGGAAAAGCGCATTATGTCTATGTTGCTTGCACTTATTGTATTGGTGGCTGTATTTAATATTGTATCGGCATTAACCATGATGGTAAGCGAAAAACAAGGCGAGNGGTAGCCATATTGCAAACGTTAGGTTTAACGCCTTCGCAAGTACAAAAAGTATTTATGGTGCAAGGCTTATATAACGGTGTAATAGGTACTGCAATAGGTGCGTTTTTAGGTGTGATATTTAGTTTGTATATAAATGAGTTACTAGCATTAGTAGGTTTAAACTTACTGGCAGGTATAGAGCTTCCGGTAAAATTTGATATTTTAAGTTTAGTAATAATAGCGTTTGCCAGTATTGCTATGAGCTTTTTAGCTACCTTGTATCCTGCGCGTAAAGCCGCAAAAGTAAAACCAGCAGAGGTATTACGTTATGAATGATTTAGTGATTAGTTGTGAAAATTTAAGTAAAATTTATCAAGACGGCAACAACCAAGTTGAAGTATTAAAAGGTGTTGATTTAGCACTTCAGCAGGGCGAAATGCTCGCGATTGTGGGTAGCTCTGGTTCTGGTAAAAGTACGCTTTTACACATACTTGGCACATTAGATACCGCAAGCTCAGGTAGCGCTAAAATCAAAAACCAAGAAGTTGCCAAGCTTTCGCGAACAGAGCAAGCCGCATTTAGAAACCAAAATTTAGGGTTTATCTATCAATTTCATCATTTATTAATGGAGTTTAGCGCGGTAGAAAACGTAGCTATACCATTATTAATTAAAGGTTTAAGTGCAAAAGAGGCCAAAGTACAAGCGCTCGATATGCTCGAAAAAGTAGGCCTTGCACATCGCAGCTCGCATAAACCGTCTGCGCTTTCTGGTGGAGAGCGCCAACGCGTGGCTATTGCCCGTGCACTGGTTACAAAACCTGCGCTTGTGCTTGCTGATGAGCCAACCGGTAATTTAGATAAACAAAATGCGATTAAAATTTACGATTTAATTAACGAGCTAAACCAAAGTTTAAACACGAGTTTTGTAGTGGTTACACACGATTTAGAGCTTGCCGATAAGCTGGGTAAAATAGCGTATTTAGATGATGGAAAACTAGCTATTAAAGAGTCGCAGTATGTTGCTTAGTGCATTTTTAAGTAAACGCTTTAGAGCTTACTCAGGCCATAAAGACGAAAAAAACGGCTTTGTTAGTTTTATCGCTAAAGCATCGACTATTGGTATTTTATTAGGTGTCGCGGTTTTAATTGTGGCGCTGTCTGTAATTAATGGCTTTGAGCAGCAACTAGTACACCGCTTACTAAGTGTTGTACCGCAGGTTGAATATGTAGCACCAAGTAGACCCATCGCGAATTGGTCGCAAAAGGTTGAGGATTTACAAACACAACCGCATGTAACAGGGGCTGCGCCATTTATTGCTGTAAATGGGATGGCGCAATATAAAAGCCAGTTAAAAGCAGTTGAAATTCGTGGTATAGAGCCATCGCTTGAGAGTAATGTATCGGCGGTAAACCAGTTTACCAGTGGTAAATTAGTGAGCCAGTTAGGCTTTGATAACGTTATCTTAGGCAAGCAAATAGTAAAACAGTTAGATGCCAAAGTAGGCGACAACATTACGTTACTTATTCCGCAAATTAGTCAAAAAGGTCAGTCGTTATTAGCGCCGAAACGCGTAACACTTAATCTTGCAGGTGTTATAGAAATGGGCGGGCCGATTGATAGTACCGCTGCGTTTATACATATTAACAAAGCGCAGCAAACATTGGGTTACGACGAGACTCAAGTCACAGGGCTGCGATTAAGTGTTGATGATGTATTTTCAGCGCATCAAATAGCGTTAAAAGTGGGCCAAACTATTGACGACTATGTGTATATTTCTAGTTGGTTCAGAACCCAAGGCAGCCTGTATCAAGATATTCAAATGGTACGTACCATTGTTTATATTGTGGTGTTTTTAATTATTGCAGTAGCTAGTTTTAATATTGTGTCTTCCTTGGTGATGGAAGTGCGCGAAAAACAAGGCAATATTGCTATTTTAAAAACCATGGGCGCGAAAGACAGCACTATTTTAGCCACCTTTGTAATGCAGGGCTTAATGCAAGCATTTGTAGGCGTGGCACTAGGAACACTAATTGGGGTGGTGTTAGCGCTTAATATAAGTGAGCTTTTTACGTGGATAAGCCAATTATTTGGAGCCAATCCGCTTGAAGGTGTTTATTTTATAGAGTTTTTACCAAGTAAATTAGTACTTGAAGACATTGGTATTACAATAATTGTTACGTTTGTGCTTGCGATACTTGCAACTATTTATCCTGCATGGCAAGCAACGCGCGTAGATCCTGCCAAGGTGCTAGGTAACTAGGTATATGAAGCTTAAATAAAAATTAATAGGGTGGTATTAGTAAACCTGTTAAACTAGGTGCTTATTTAAAATTAAGCAATAACTGCTTGGTTGCTATACCTCACTTTGGGATTTACTTTGACTAATAACGATATTTTACGCCGCATTCGCTACACTTTTAACTTAACTGATACTGCTATGGTCAATGTTTTTGCATCAGCAGAGCATGCTGTTACCAAAGAGCAAGTAATTGCATGGTTAACTAAAGAAGGTGAAGAGGCTTTTACCCCAATAAGTGATACTGAGTTTGCTAGCTTTTTAAATGGGTTTATTAATACCCAACGTGGCAAACGCGAAGGTGAGCAGCCAGAGCCTGAGAAAAAGCTAAATAACAATATTATCTTTATGAAGCTACGTATTGCTTTAAACATGAAAGCAGAAGATGTTATAGCAACACTTGCACTTGTTGATTTTGATTTAAGTAAACATGAGTTAAGTGCGTTTTCTCGAAAAGTAGATAACAAACATTACCGTGTTTGTAACGATCAAATATTACGCTTGTTTTTAACCGGCGTACAAAAGCAGCACCGTCCAGAAGAGTCTGCTGAGTAACTGGTTTTAGCTAATTAGCTTTTAGTTAATGGGTTTTTTGCGAGCGCAATGCAGTATAAAGCCCATTAATTGTTATATTTTTAAACAAACCCACACCTAACTAATACTTCTAAAATTCCCTTTTGAAAACATTACAATTTAGCTTGTACGAATACTTACGTACAGCTGTGAATTTAAATTCATCTTTAATAAATAAAAATCAAGATTCCAATCAAAAATAATTCAAGTGCTGCACGTTAAACATCTTAACTTTCCATGCTAAGGTAACAGTTAATTATATTAAATTAAGACCTTAAAGCATGAGTCATAAACTTGATCACGTTTACTTTAACATTTGATAAATACTTTTATTATTTACACGGAAGAATAATTATGAATTATATCCATAGTACAATTGCACAATTAAAAAATAGTAGTCCTGCCCAGTGTGAGTTTTATCAAGCTGTTGAAGAAGTGCTTGAATCACTCGAACCGATCTTAGAAAACTCAGAAAAATACAAAAAAAATGCCATTATTCAACGCTTAGTAGAGCCCGAACGCCAAATTATGTTTAGAGTTCCTTGGGTTGATGACGAAGGCAATATTCAGGTAAATAAAGGCTACAGAATTGAGTTTAACTCTGCACTTGGCCCCTATAAAGGTGGCTTACGTTTTCACCCAAGTGTAAATGCCAGCATAATTAAATTTTTAGGGTTTGAGCAAATATTTAAAAATGCTTTAACAGGTTTACCAATCGGTGGTGGTAAAGGCGGGGCAAACTTTGATCCAAAAGGGCGCTCAGATGCTGAAATAATGCGTTTTTGCCAATCATTTATGAGCGAGCTCTATCGCCATATTGGCCCTACAACCGACGTACCCGCTGGAGACATTGGAGTAGGGGCGAGAGAAATAGGCTACCTGTTTGGTCAATATAAACGTTTAACTGGTCGCTATGAAGGCGTTTTAACAGGTAAAAGCTTATTGTGGGGTGGATCGCTTGTACGAAAAGAAGCCACGGGATACGGCGCTGTTTATTTTGCTGACTACATGCTGCAAGCGCGCGGTGATAGCCTACAAGGTAAGCGCTGCTTAGTCTCGGGCGCAGGTAATGTTGCTATTTATGCTATGGAAAAACTTTATCAAATGGGTGCAACACCAGTAAGTTGCAGCGACTCTCGTGGCACTGTATATCATGAGTCGGGTATAGATTTAAATCTTATTAAATGTTTGAAAGAGCAATCGCGTAATTGCTTAAGCGTATACAAACAAACTCATCCTGATGCTATTTATATTACTGTAAATGACTACCCTAAAGATGGGCATGCTGTTTGGCGCTTTAATGCTGACGCTGCTTTTCCGTGCGCCACACAAAATGAATTAACACAGGCAGACGCTAACGCATTATTATCTGGCGGCTGTTTATTAGTAAGTGAAGGCGCAAACATGCCTTCAACTAAAGAGGCTATTAATAGCTTTATTGCTGCAAAAATTGCGTATGGGCCAGGTAAAGCCGCAAATGCTGGCGGCGTTGCAACAAGCCAATTAGAAATGGCACAAAATGCGAGTATGCAAAGTTGGACCTTTGAAGAGGTTGACGAGAAACTAAAGCAAATTATGAAAAATATATTTGTGACAGCCAACGATACCGCTACAGAATTTGGTGAGCCAGGAAACCTTTTATTGGGTGCTAATATTGCAGGCTTTAGGCGCGTTGCCGATGCAATGATTGAGCAAGGCGTAGTATAAAAAATACGATTGAGTGCCAAATTTAGCCATAAATTTATATCTAATTGTGGCTAGATTTAGTTATAAAAGTGATTAGTTAATTATAACTCTATAAAGCTGAGCTATAACAGCGTAGGATCAACTTACTTTCGAATGAAAAATAGGTTTGCACCTTAGTGCATTAACACAAAAATTTATGCAAACAACTGCAAAAGCATCACTTCCAAACGCCTTACTTATTTCTATTAGCACACCACAGTTTAAAGGAGACGAAGCTACAGAGTCGCTTGCAGAACTTGCGCGCTTGGTGACTACTTTAGGGTTTAAAGTAGTAGGTACTCAATCGCAAAAGCAAAGTTCTACCCAAAAGGTTAATGTACTTGGCTCAGGCAAACTAGCAGAAATAGCGCACCTTACCGGTAATAAAGGGTCTGCTGCAGATGAGCAAGAAGATGAAAATGTTCTTGATGACGATCCATTATCTGACATGCCGTCAGAAATCCCATCAGACGATTTAGATTTTGCGTGTGCCGATGTTGTAGTATTTGATTGCGATTTAACGCCTTCTCAGCTACGTAATGTTGAGAACCAGTTAGGTGTAGAAGTATTTGACCGCACAGGCATAATCATTGAAATATTTAGCCGCCATGCGCGAACTAAAACAGCAAAATTACAAGTTGAAATTGCTCGCCTTAATTATGTCGCGCCTCGTCTTCGTGAAACATCAACAGGTGATAAAGAACGCCAAATGGGTAAAGGGGCGGGTGAAACCACCCTTGAGCTAAATCGCCGTAAGGTGCGCGATCAATTAGCAGAATTAAAGCGTGAGCTTGTTAGTGTTCAAGATGTAATGATGGACAGACGTACGCAGCGCTCTGAGCTATTTTCAGTAGCTTTAATTGGTTATACCAATGCTGGTAAGTCATCAATGATGCGTGCAATTACAGGCAGTGATGTGGAAGGCGAAAACAAACTTTTTGCTACGCTAGATACTACAGTTCGTGCGTTATATCCAATTACACAGCCTCGTATACTCGTATCTGATACAGTTGGTTTTATTAAAAAGTTACCACACGATTTGGTTGCTTCGTTTCACTCAACACTCGCTGAAGCACATGATGCGTCGCTACTTTTGTATGTGGTTGATGCATCAGACCCTTCTTTTCGTTCACAGCTTGAAGTAGTACATAAAGTACTGGCAGAAGTTGGTGTGGAAGGCAGCAAAAAATTATTAGTGCTGAATAAATCAGACCAATTAAGTACTGAGCAGCAGCAATCGCTAATGGATGAGTTTCCTGATGCAATGATGACCTCTACGCGTAACCCTGATGATATTAGTAAACTGCATAAATATATTGTTGATATTGCTCAAGAAGACATGATTGAAGAAGAGATTGTTATACCGTACACAGCCAAAGGTATCGTGGGCGAAATTCGATCGAGTATGAGTGTTGTTAAAGAAGAATATGAATACAGCCATATTAAATTAACAGTACGCTCAAGTGCGATTGATTTAGAGCGTTTAAAAAAGAGAATGTTGGATTTATAATAAATTCAAAACATAAAAAGCACAGCCAATCGGCTGTGCTTTTTAATAGTTGCTTGAGGTAGATTTATTATTCGCAATACAGGTTTTCCATAGAAGAGAAATTAAGAGAAAGCCTTATCGCTTAGCTCTTCTTGCATTTGCTCTCGCATTTTAAATTTTTGCAGTTTACCTGTTACTGTCATTGGGTAGTTTTCTACAAAACGGATATGTCGTGGCATTTTAAAGTAGGCTAGTTTGTCTTTCAAAAACTCACGAACTGCTTGCTCATCCAGCACTGCATCTTCTTTTGGTTGGATCCAAGCGCACACTTCCTCGCCATACTTTTCATCTGTTATACCAAATATGGCTGCATCTTGAATGCCTGGGTAGGTGTAAAGCACTTCTTCTATTTCGCGCGGATAAATGTTTTCGCCGCCGCGAATAATCATATCCTTAATACGCCCGACTATAGTGACAAACCCTTCAGTATCCATAACACCTAAATCACCAGAGTGCAGCCAACCGCTGTCATCTATTGTGGCTTTTGTTTTAGATTCGTCATTCCAATAGCAGCGCATTATACCTGCACCTTTACTACACACTTCGCCAGGTTGACCAATTTGTTGAATGTTACCCAACTCGTCAATAATTTTAACCTCGGTATGTGCAAGCGCACGGCCAACAGTCGTTACTTGGCGCTCTATTGAAGAGTCTGTTTCGGTAATGTTGTTTATGGGGCTGCACTCAGTTTGTCCGTAAGCAATGAGCACTTGATGCATGTTCATTTGTGTTTGTACTTTTCGCATTACTTGCTCAGGGCACGTTGAACCTGCCATTACACCCGTGCGTAAAGTACTTAAGTCATAATCGTTAAAATTACTTAGTTCAAGCTCACTAATAAACATAGTTGGTACCCCATGCAGCGCTGTGCAGCCTTCTTGTTGCACTACATCAAGGGTTGTTTTTGCATCAAACGAATCACCTGGGTAAATTGCTGCAGCACCCTTACTTACACATAATAAGCTACCTAGTACCATAGCAAAGCAATGATACAGCGGGATCGGAATGCATAACTTGTCATTGCTTGTAAAATGCATGGATTCGGCGACGAATAGCGCATTATTTAAAATATTTTTATGAGTGAGCGTTGCGCCTTTTGGGTTGCCTGTTGTGCCTGATGTAAATTGTATATTGATGTCTTGCTCAGCATTTAAGTGTGCACCTATTGCTTTTAATTCACGCTCATGTGCTGCTGTTGGCAAGTTAATAACATCATTAAAAGAATGCATACCAGGAGGTGCTTCATCGCCAATGCGGACTATATTTTTAAGAGTGGGCAGTGCTTTTAAATTAAGTGTGTCTTTATCGCAAGTTGCAAGTTCTGGCGCTAAACAATTAAGCATTTCTATATAATCACTGCCTTTGAAGTTTGATGCTGTAATTAAGGTGGAGCATTCAACACTATTTAAGGCGTATTGTAATTCGTTAGGGCGATATGCAGGGTTAATACACACCATTATTGCGCCAATTTTAGCTGTTGCGAATTGGGTTAAGCACCACTCAATATTATTAGGAGACCAAATACCAACACGTTCGCCTGGTTTCACGCCAAGTGCCAGCAACCCCATAGCGAGTTGATTAACTTCTTTTTGAAATTCCTTATACGTTAAACGAATACCCTGATGATGAACTACAACAGCTAACGCCTCTGGGTTTTTGTCGACAATAAAGTCAAAGTACTCGCCAATGGTTGAATTTGTTAAAGGTGTGCTTTGTATACCTTTAAAATAGCTTTGCGATAACGGTAAGTGATTTATTTGTTCTACTTCTTTTACCGCAATAGTGTGTGTGTGTGCATTGCTCTCTCCATGAAAATGTGTGTGAGTTATGTAAACTACAAAGTTAAAATAAACACATATTGTCGACAAAGAGAAGTGCAGTTAGACTAATGTATTATTAGATTAATAAAAGCTAATACTACTTTTTAGACACAAAAAAACGCGTCTTACAATGTAAGTACGCGTTTTTTAACGAGTAATGAGTTTACATTTCGTCGCTGCGGTATGTTTTTTTCATGATGTAAACGTAAGCGTTTACAAATGCATTTTCTTGGTACTTTTTAAGGCCTGTTTCTTCAAAATCAATAGGGATAGGATTACGCTTTACCTGTTCTTTAATTTCAGTTGTGGTAAACAAACGTACATCTAAATTGTCGATTAATTGAATCGCAGTTTCCATTTTGAATCCCTTCGCGCTGCCAGCAAATTTACCTTTAGGCTGACGCTCACGGATTGCAACAGAATCAATTTGGTAATCTTGCATTAGTTTTGCAAAATCGAATTGAAATTTACGCATTACTTCAGTGTCGTTACCGTTACCTAAGGTAAAGCGTGTTTGGCGCACATCGCGAATATCAAATACGTCATTATCTTTACTTAAAATACAAAGTAGTACATCACTACCGGTAATTTCTACACCACATGTTCTCATGTCTATTCTCTAAAATAACTTAATTACGCAGTATTATACGCAACGCACATTAAAATGCGAGTGTAGGTATAGTTGTAGGTGCGTAATTAGCGCGTTGATGCTTTTATATTTTAACTAAATGATTTTTTTTGCACTAAAAGCTGCATTTAGTGCTCAAAACGGGAGGATTTCACCCCTTTAAACTTGTAATTAAATGCACAGCACGCGACAATATATCCTTGTAGTTGAACAGACTCGTCATCTACATTAATTAGTCAATGCTTATTCGTAAAAGCGTTGTCGAGCCATTCTCATTTAATTTAATAAAAATACACGTGATACATTGTAGGTGTCACCACTGTAGTAAGGATTTATAATGCCAGTTATTACTCTTCCTGACGGAAGTCAACGTAGTTTTGAAAACCCTGTAAGTACGCTTGATGTTGCAAACGATATTGGTCCTGGTTTAGCTAAAGCGACCATTGCAGGTCGTGTTAATGGCGACCGTGTTGATGCATGTGATTTAATTAGTGAAGATTCTCGCCTTGAGATCATCACCGCAAAAGACGATGACGGCCTTGAAATCATTCGTCACTCTTGTGCTCACTTAATTGGTCATGCAGTTAAGCAACTTTTCCCAGACGCAAAAATGGCAATTGGTCCTACCATTGATAACGGTTTTTACTACGATATCGATATGGAACATTCATTATCACAAGATGATCTTGAAGCAATTGAAAAGCGTATGTTGCAACTTGCAAAAACAAACTACGACGTAGTGAAAAAAACAGTAAGCTGGCAAGAAGCACGCGATACTTTTGAAGCGCGTGGCGAAACATACAAAATAGAAATTTTGGACGAAAACATTGCTAAAGATGATCGTCCAGGGTTATATCATCACGAAGAATATGTAGACATGTGTCGTGGACCTCACGTTCCTAACATGAAATTTTGCCAAAACTTCAAAATAATGAAAGTGGCGGGTGCATATTGGCGCGGTGATTCAGAAAACAAAATGCTACAACGCATTTACGGCACAGCGTGGGGCGATAAAAAGCAACTTAAAGCGTATTTAAAACGCCTTGAAGAAGCTGAAAAACGCGATCACCGTCGTATTGGTAAAGCGCTTGATTTATGGCACTGGCAAGAAGAAGCGCCAGGCATGGTATTTTGGCACAACGATGGTTGGAGCATTTACCGCGAGCTTGAAGAGTTTGTACGTGAAAAATTACGTGAATATGAGTACGAAGAAGTAAAAGGTCCAATGATGATGGACCGTTCACTTTGGGAAAAATCAGGCCACTGGGAAAAGTATTCAGAAGCAATGTTTACCACTGAGTCTGAAAAGCGTGAATACGCAATTAAACCAATGAACTGCCCAGGCCATGTGCAAATATTTAACCAAGGTTTAAAATCGTACCGTGATTTACCACTTCGTATGGCTGAATTTGGTTGTTGTCATCGTAATGAACCATCAGGTGCACTACACGGTTTAATGCGTGTACGTGGCTTTACACAAGATGATGCTCACATTTTTTGTACTGAAGAGCAGATAATGGACGAAGTTTCAGCATGTATTAAGATGGTTTATGATACATATGAGACATTCGGATTTGAGAAGATTGTAGTTAAGCTATCTACTCGCCCAGAACAACGCATTGGTGAAGACCATATGTGGGATAAAGCTGAGCTTGCATTAGCCGAAGCACTTAAGCTTAACGATATTGAATTTGATTATCTTCCGGGTGAAGGCGCGTTTTATGGCCCGAAGATTGAATTTACTTTATACGATTGTTTAGACAGAGCGTGGCAGTGTGGTACAGTGCAATTAGACTTTGCATTACCGGGTCGTTTAGGCGCTACTTATGTAGCAGAAAATAACGAACGTCGTACACCTGTAATGATACATCGTGCTATTTTAGGTTCTATTGAACGCTTTATTGGCATTTTAACTGAAGAGTACGCTGGTTTATTCCCAACGTGGCTTGCGCCAAAGCAAGTGGTAATTATGAATATTACCGATAAACAGGCTCCTTATGTTAAAGAAGTTGTACAAAAATTAAATAAACTTGGAATTAGAGCCGCTGCTGACTTGAGAAATGAGAAGATTGGCTTTAAAATCCGTGAGCATACACTGAAGCGTATTCCATACTTACTTGTTGTTGGCGATAAAGAAGTTGAACAACAAGAAGTAGCAGTGCGTACTCGCACAGGTGAAGACCTAGGCAAATTTAATGTTGATGATTTTGTAGCTAAAATTAGCGAAGAAATTAAAAATCGACAGTAAAAATCGAGCGTGTAAGGCATTAACAAACAGCCAATTACACGCTTATATTATTGATATTCTTGGAGGAACGTACTATTAGAGGCGGCAAGAAAGGGCAACAAACAGCTCAAAAAAATCGTATTAACGAAGAAATTACAGCGCAAGAAGTTCGTTTAATTGACATTGAAGGCGAACAAGCTGGAATTCAGTCATTACAAGACGCGCAAACTATGGCCGATGCAGCGGGTGTTGATCTTGTTGAGATCAGTCCAAACGCTGAGCCGCCTGTTTGTAGAATCATGGACTACGGTAAGTTCATCTTTGAAAAAAGCAAAGAACTAAAAGAGCAGAAAAAGAAGCAAAAGCAAATCCAGATTAAAGAAATCAAATTCCGTCCTGGTACGGATGAAGGTGACTATCAGGTTAAGCTTCGCAACTTACGTAAGTTCTTAGAAGCTGGCGATAAAGCTAAGATTACGATCCGCTTCCGTGGCCGTGAAATGGCTCACCAAGAAATTGGTATAGAATTATTAAACCGTATCAAAGCCGATTTAGAAGAACTTGCAGTAGTTGAGTCTTTCCCAAATCGTGTTGAAGGTCGCCAAATGGTTATGATGATGGCGCCTGTTGCTAAAAAATAATTTTTAAGCGATAATACGCACCGAAATTAGCTCAGGTCTGCAAGTAATATGCGAATATTCACCTGAGTTAACCGGTATTAAAGTAAGATTGCGGCATTTATGTTGGGTCTTCACCGGAACATGGCAGTAAGTTAGGCCTAAAAGTGGAGCTATAGAAATATATCTCACGCCTGCTTACTAATTTAAAAGCAATACAATTTGGAGTTATTGCAATGGCTTATAAGCTAAAAAGTCACAGTGGCGCTGCTAAGCGTTTCAAAAAGACTGCTTCTGGCGGTTTCAAGCGTAAACAAGCGCATCTTCGTCATATTCTGACTAAGAAAACTTCTAAGCGTAAGTTACACCTACGTCCTAAGATGATGGTTCATAAAAATGACCATGGTCTAGTTTCACGTATGTTACCGTTCGCTTAATAGGGGTTTTTAGAAATGGCAAGAGTTAAACGCGGCGTTGTCGCACGTGCACGTCACAAAAAAGTTTTAAAACAAGCAAAAGGTTACTACGGAGCACGTTCACGTGTTTACCGCGTAGCTTTCCAGGCTGTTACTAAAGCGGGTCAATACGCTTACCGTGACCGTCGTGCGAAGAAACGTACTTTCCGTCAATTATGGATTGCACGTATCAATGCTGCTTCACGTCAAAATGGTCTGTCTTACAGCCGTTTTATCAATGGTCTTAAAAAGACATCTGTAGAAATCGATCGTAAGATCCTTGCAGATATCGCTGTTTACGACCAAGTTGCATTCGCAGCGCTTGTAGAAAAAGCAAAAGAAGGCCTAGCCGCTTAAGCTTTTTTATATAAGTATTAAAAAGGAGCCTATGGCTCCTTTTTTTGTGCCTGTTATTTAGTAACATACATTTTTTTTGGAATTAAGTTTATAAATAGTAATGTACTGAACTGCCAAAGCGTGTTGAACCTTGGTGGTTGAATTTGCAGTAGTATGCTTGGCTTTTAAGCAAAGCGAATACCAAATATATGCTGCCCTTTGAGCTCGATCTTGGGACGGTTAACCCTTTGTTGCTCGGTTTTTACTTATGCTTAAATGGATGTAACCCAATAGAATAACGTAGGAGCAGTTATCGAGCCCACAGGTACAAACCTCGCACCGCGATTAAACCTCCCCTAGATTGAACAAATTTCAATCCACAAAGAACAATACGCCCTAGACTTAATAAGTTTATAAAGCCCCTAAAGACAGCCGTAAATAGGGGATATGTAATTGGCTGCATTTTTTTGTTGAATCACCGCAGTTTCCTCATTATAAAAAAATTAGTTGATATAATTTATATAATTGAGGCGTTTGTTAGAGAATTTTATGTTTGCAAGTTTACTAGTTTTATCTGCAAGTGTTGCGTATGACGCACACTTACCTCCATTAATTGAGTGGCAGGGGAAAAGCGTAGAGCTTTTACAAAAACAAGGGCCGTTAACTACTGATTTTGAGTTGTCAGCAGGTGAAGCGTCACCCGATTATGCAAATACAATGGCATTTGTAGATAGGTTAGTTGCTGCAAACCCTACTCAGTTTCAATCTCAAACCATCGGCTATAGTAATAGCAAACGTGCAATTAAAATGCTGATTGCCAGTGAGCAAGGCTTTTTTGAAGCAAGGCAAATGGCTAATAGCACTAAGCCAACTATTTTTATTCAGGCAGGGATACACTCTGGTGAAATAGACGGTAAAGATGCCATGTTTATGCTGCTTAGAGATATAGCAACGGGTAAGCGTCGTGACATTTTAAAAAAGGTAAACATATTATTTATTCCTATTTTAAATGTAGATGGGCACGAACGTAGTAGTGCATTCAATCGCATCAATCAACGGGGCCCTGCAAAAATGGGCTTTAGAACAAATGCTAATAACCTTAATTTAAATCGTGATTTTACCAAATTAGATACCCCAGAAGTTAGAAGTGTTTTAAAGGTTATTAACGACTACAACCCAAATTTATATATTGATGTACACGTAACCGATGGCGCAGATTATCAATACGATGTGACTTATGGCTACAACCCGGTTTTTTCAAGCGAGTCGCCTGCGGTATCAGATGCACTAAACCAGTTTTTTAAACCTCTGATTGACGATACGCTCGCTAAGCAAGGGCACATGCCAGGGCCACTTATTTTTGTTATGGATAAGCGCGACTTTAAAAAAGGATTAGCGGGGTGGGTTGCTACACCGCGCTTTTCAAATGGTTGGGGTGATTTAAAGTCATTACCGACTATTTTAGTTGAAAATCATTCATTAAAACCTTACAAGCAACGTGTATTAGGAACTTACGTGTTTTTAGATGGTGCTATTACTGCGCTATCAAAGCATAGTCATGAGTTAGCTAATGCAGTAAAAAAAGAGCAAGAATTTGTTCCTAAACAGTTAATAGTAAAGCGTGGCTATGCCAAGCATGCTGACACGATTGCGCAGTTTAAAGGTATCGAATATTCATCAAGCATGAGTGCACTCTCGGGCCAAAAAGAAGTTAAATATTTAGGTAAAGCACATACATATATCGACTTACCTATTTATTGGCAAAAAGATGTACAACATACAGTTGAAGTACCTAAAGCTTTTTTTATTCCGCCTGTATATCGCAATATTATTAAGAAACTAAAGTTACACGGTGTCTCTATTAATAAACTTGAAGGGGCAAACACACAGCCTTTAAAAGTAGCAAAGGTGGCAGACTACACGTTTGATAAAGCACCATTTGAAGGCCGTTTTAGAGTGTCAGCAAGTTTCGATTATGTCCCCGCTATAAATGTAGATTTAGATGGTTGGTATCAAGTCAATACTCAACAAAAAGCAGGTGAGCTTGCTGTGCATTTATTGCATCCTGAAGCACCCGATTCGTTTTTTGCATGGGGGGAATTTAATACTATTTTCCAGCGTACTGAGTATATGGAAAACTATGCACTAATTCCGTTTGCACGCCAAATGCTAAAAGATAATCCAAAGCTAGCGCTTAAGTTTGATGAAAAGCTTAAAGATAAATTGTTCGCAAGCGACGCTGAAGCGAGATTAAACTGGTTATATGAGCAAAGCCCATTTTATGATCAAGCGTATTTAAAGTACCCAATACTGATGTCATTCGAAGAAGAAGTTGTTATCCCGGATCAAAAAAATAAAGAAATCTAATATGCAAATTATAACCATACCCGTCACTGCATTTGCACAAAATAGTCGTATTATTTGGTGTAGTGAAACTAAACAAGCCGTAGTCATAGACCCAGGTGGTGACCCTGATAAAATAGTAGCAGCCCTTAATGAGCATAAACTAGAGTTAAGTGCTATTTGGTTAACGCACGGGCATTTAGACCATGTGGGTGGGGCTGATATTTTACGTAATCAATTTAACGTACAAATTATTGGCCCACAAAAAGATGAGTACTTCTGGTTTGAAAACTTACCTATGCAAGCACAAATGTTCGGGTTTAAACCTATTGAGCCTTTTTATCCGGATATTTGGCTAAACCATAACGACACCGTGAGCGTAGGTAAACTTAGCTTTTTAGTGAAGCATTGTCCGGGGCATACATCTGGTCATATTGTGTTTTATCAACAAGACTATGAATGCGTTATTGTAGGTGATGTTATTTTTAAAGGCTCAGTAGGGCGAACTGATTTCCCTAAGGGGAACAGCGAACAACTTATAGAGTCGATTAAGACGCATATTCTAACCTTACCTGATAATACTAAAATATTGGCAGGGCATGGGAGCGACACTACGGTTGGATTTGAAAAACAAACAAATCCTTTTGTGAGCGGTAAGTTTGGTTAAGTTACTTATTTTAAGTTTGGCAAACTGCATAAAAATTAAAAATAAGCAGACTGAGTTTTAAAATGGTTGTATAATTTAACCAGTTTATTTGATAAATAAGAAATAAAATGTCTCTAAATCACGTAGATCGCCAAATATTGGCACTTTTACAACAAGATGCTAGTTTATCAACCGCAGAAATTGCAGATAAAGTAGGCTTGTCTCAATCTCCATGCTGGCGTCGAATTGCCAAGCTAGAGCAAGATGGTTATATAAAAAGTAAAGTGGCTCTCTTAGATGAGAAAAAACTTGGCTTTGATATGCTTGTATATGCACATGTACGTTTATCAAACCACGGTAAAAAGAACCTTGCTGAATTTGAAAAACTTATAATGAGTTATGATCAAGTAACAGAGTGTTACACCATGGCCGGAACAATGGACTTTATGCTACGCATAATTTCACAAGGCATAGAAGGTTATGAGCACTTTGTACGCGATAATTTACTAAGCTTAGAATACGTACAAGAAGTACATTCTAATGTAACAATGACATGCGTAAAACGTAGTACATCTCTTCCTTTATAAAAGCACTTCTTTAAAAGCTAAACCTCTTTTAGTTTAGCTTAACCACATAATGACAATTGTTAACTGAGCGCTAATTTGTTAGAATTTAGCGCTTTTTTTATACCCATAACACCATTTGAGGAACTCAATGTTTAACTTACTCAGTAGGGCGCCTAGCTCTGCTAAAAACGATATTCTATCTGGATTAACTGTGGCGCTTGCCCTAGTACCAGAAGCTGTTGCGTTTGCCTTTGTTGCAAATGTAGAACCTTTAGTTGGTCTATATGCCGCGTTTATCGTTGGTTTAATTACGGCTATATTTGGTGGCCGCCCTGGTATGATTTCAGGTGCAACCGGTGCATTAGCTGTTGTTATGGTAAGTTTAGTGCTTGATCATGGAGTTGAGTATTTATTTGCGACCGTATTGCTCATGGGCATACTACAAATACTCGCCGGTGTATTTAAACTCGGTAAGTTTATCCGAATGGTTCCTCATCCGGTAATGCTTGGTTTTGTAAACGGCTTAGCTATTGTTATATTTTTAGCCCAATTAGGACAATTTAAAGTGCCTGATGGTATGGGCGGACAAGAGTGGATGACGGGTAACCCGCTATACATTATGCTTGGTTTAGTGGCTTTAACTATGGCTATTATTCAGTTTTTACCAAAACTAACCACGGCTGTGCCCTCTACATTAGTCGCTATTATTACAGTCACCGCTTTAGTTATTGGTTTGGATTTAGAAGCGCATACTGTAGTTGATTTCTTAAAAGGAATGACAGGCGACGAAGCTGCAACAATTGCTGGCGGTTTACCTGAATTTCATATTCCTATGGTGCCGTTTACTTTCGAAACGCTACAAATTATTTTTCCTTATGCGCTTATTTTAGCGGCTATTGGTTTAATTGAATCTTTATTAACGCTTAGCTTAATTGACGAAATTACAGAAACCCGTGGTCATAGTAATAAAGAGTGTATAGGGCAAGGCGCTGCAAATATTACTTGTGGTATGTTTGGTGCAATGGGTGGTTGTGCAATGATAGGTCAATCAATGATCAATATTAACTCAGGTGGTCGCTCGCGTTTATCGGGTATTAGTGCCGCATTGATGTTGCTTGCATTCATCATATTCGCTTCAAGTTTAATTGAGATGATCCCACTAGCTGCACTTGTTGGTGTTATGTTTATGGTTGTACTAGGTACGTTTGAATGGGCTAGCTTTAAAATGATGAAGCGTGTGCCTCTATCAGACGCGTTCGTAATAGTACTTGTATCGGGTGTGACGGTTATTACCGATTTAGCTATTGCAGTATGTGTAGGTGTTATTGTATCTGCATTAGTATTTGCTTGGCAGCATGCTAAGCACATATACACAACTAACTATATAGATGAAGAAGGCGCTAAAGTATATGAGTTACATGGCCCACTTTTCTTTGGTTCAGTTAAAAACTTTGCAGAGTTATTTGATGTTAAAAATGACCCTAAAAATGTAATTGTTGAATTTAAGCATAGCCGCGTATCTGATCACAGTGCAATTGAAGCAATTGACACACTTGCTGATAAGTACACAAAAGCAGGTAAGCAACTTCACTTACGTCACTTAAGTAAAGACTGTACGCAGTTGCTGCATAAAGCACGCGATTTGGTTGAAGTGAATGTGATTGAAGATCCAACATACAAAGTAGCATCAGACAAACTAGCTTAATTTACACAAAGCTATTTATATTTAAAAAGCGAAAGGTGAATAACCTTTCGCTTTTTTAGTGTCTCTACTATTTGTTTGCGGTAAGACTCTTAAAAAGCAAGGTAGGCTGTAGTGCTATGCAAACTCATAAATCTATATAATAAGATTATCTAATTTTATGAAAATTAGCCCTACATAGGTAAAAATAATAATGAATAACAAGCGCCTATTCTATGGAATTAGTCTTTAACTATACGGAGTAAACATCTATTTTGAACTGGCAATCTTTAGTCGATAACAGACAACGTTTTTTTTGGCTTTTGCAAATTGCAGGCTGGATTGGTTATGCGTTAGTAAATTATATTGGCTCTAAAGTATTTGAAATGCGTGATATATACGTATTTGTTATTTTATTAAATGCTTACGCTGGTTGCTTAATGACAGTACCGCTTAGGTATATTTACCGTAAAATTTGGAATGCCTCGCCTTGGGTATTAATGATTGTAGTATTTGGTGCCTCTTATGTAACGGGTACTTTATGGGCTGTCGTTCAAAAGTTTAATTTGTGGGAAATATACCGCCATGGTTATAGACCCGAAGAGTGGTTTTATTACCTGCAGCAAGGTTTAGATTCTGTTTATATTATTTTATGTTGGAGTGGTCTGTACTTTGGCGTTAAATATTACCAACTATTACAAAGCGAGCGACAAAAAGCGCTCAAAGCCACAACTATGGCACACGAAGCGCAATTAAAAATGCTTAGGTATCAGCTCAATCCCCATTTTTTATTTAATACACTCAACGCTATTTCTACTTTAATTTTGGTTAAAGAAAACAAAGATGCTAACTTAATGGTAGCAAGGTTAAGTGACTTTTTACGTTATACATTAAATACCGATCCAATTAAAAAAGTACCACTAGAGCAAGAGCTACATGCGCTCATGCTTTATTTAGAAATAGAGCGTGTTCGTTTTGATGAGCGATTAAAGGTAAATGTAGATATAAGTGAGCAAGCTAAAGAGGCTTTAGTACCGAGCTTAATTTTGCAACCTATTATAGAGAACGCGATTAAATATGCGATTGCTCATCTAACAGAAGGTGGGGTAATTGATATAAAAGCACAAGTATTTGCGAATGAATTATTACTAGAAGTGGGCGACAACGGCCCAGGTACTGACATACTTGATGGTCAATTAGTTAACGCTCAAGGTGTAGGTGTCGCTAATACTAAAGATAGATTAAAAACGTTGTATGAAAATAATTATTCGTTTGTATTATCACATAATACGCCAAGTGGATTAAAAGTTAATCTGCGAGTACCTTTTGAGAAGGCTGTGAAAAATGACTAAAATAAAAACACTCATTGTTGATGATGAACCGTTAGCAAGAAAGGGTTTAGCGGTAAGGCTTGAAGAATACTCTGATATTGAAGTAATTAAATTGTGTAGTTCAGGCGCTGATGCAATTGAAATGTGCCAAAGTGAGAAAATCGACTTAGTTTTTTTAGATATTCAAATGCCAGGCATGAATGGTTTTGAAGTAGCAAGAGCGCTCAGCGAAAGTACAAAAGCCTTACCTGCGATTGTGTTTGTAACTGCCTTTGATCAGTTTGCCGTAAAAGCGTTTGAAATTCATGCTCTCGATTACATTTTAAAACCCGTTGATGATAACAGACTAAAACAGGCGGTAGAAAAAGTGCATACCTACTTAAAAACGCAGCAAGACAACGCCCATAAGAAAAAACTAGCGAGTTTTGTAGCCGGTATTACTGGTAACAATTGCGAAGAAATACTTAAAAAATTAGCCACTGGCGACACGCTAACAGACAGGCGTTACCCAGAATCACTTGCAGTGAAAGAGCAGGGCGAAATTATTCGTGTGCCAGTAGCGACTATCCAATGGGTTGATGCTGCAGGTGACTACATGTGTTTACACTGTGAAGATGGACAAACGCATATTTTACGCAAAACAATGAAAGAGCTAGAGCAAGAGTTGGACCCTCAGTTGTTTGTACGCGTACACCGAAGTGCAATAGTAAATACAAAGCAAATTAGTAAGTTGGTTACGCAGGTAAGTGGCGAGTATTTATTAGTACTTGAAAACGGACAAGAATTAAAAGTGAGCCGTAGCTATCGAGATAAGGTTAAAGCAGCGTTAGCAAGTTAAAACCAAAACCAACGTTTTTATTACAGACACAAAAAATGCGAGCTAAGCTCGCATTTTTTATATTTGTAATTAATTATACCAATTGCGTTAAATAAGTAATCTATTATAGCGCTAAGTAAATAGCGCTATAATAAGGCGAAAATTATGACATATAGTTGTTCTATATGAATAATTTTCAACGCAGTGAGAGCGCTATTTAATGCGATAGAATAATCATGTTTTTAATAAAATTGGTATTATGCAACGGTTACAATTTTCATTGTGTTAGTTGCACCCACAGTTTCCATTGAGTCACCGTGAGTAATAATTACTGTATCGCCAGACTGTAAAGACCCTTGAGAAACTAAAGTATCAAGCGCGGCTTTTACCATACCGTCTTTTTCAGTTTTTGTAGAATCAAAAAATACTGGGTAAACACCACGATAAAGTGCTGTTTGACCTAATGTACTCGCATGACGTGAAAGCGAGTAGATTGGTAAGCCTGAGCTGATACGCGACATTAATTTAGCCGTACTACCAGATTCAGTAAGTGTGATGATTGCTTTAACCGAATCTAAGTGATTAGCTGCATACATAGCAGAAAGCGCAATTGATTCAGCATTGTTAGAAAAGCGACTATCTAAACGGTGCTTAGAAACGTGCGTTTCTTTTTGCGATTCAGCACCTAAACAAACACGTGCCATAGTTGCAACTGTTTCTTCAGGATAATCACCGGCAGCTGTTTCAGCTGAAAGCATAACTGCATCTGTTCCATCAAGAACAGCATTTGCAACATCCATTACTTCTGCACGTGTAGGCATAGGGTTATCGATCATCGATTCCATCATTTGCGTTGCTGTTACTACAGTACGGTTTAATGAACGAGCACGACGAATAATTAGTTTTTGTTTGCCCATAAGAGCAGCATCACCAATTTCAACACCTAAATCACCACGAGCAACCATTACAGCGTCAGACGCCAAAATGATGTCATCAACAGCTTCTTGCGTTTCAACGGCTTCAGCACGTTCAATTTTAGCAAGTAACTGTGCTTTTGAACCAGCAGCTTCAGCAAGCGAGCGCACGTAGCGCATATCGTCGCCACTACGTGGGAATGATACGGCAATGTAATCTACGTCAATTTCAGCGGCAGTTATTAAATCTTCTTTGTCTTTTTCAGTAAATGCTGGAGCAGTTAAACCACCACCTAAACGGTTAATACCTTTATTGTTAGATAAAACACCGCCAACAGTCACTGTACAATGCACTAAATGCCCAGCTACTTCATCAACACTTAATTGAATAAGGCCATCGTTTAGAAGTAGTAAATCGTTAGGGCTTACATCGTTAGGTAATTCTTTATAATCAATACCTACAGAGTTTATGTCGCCTTCGCCTTTTTCCATTTTTGCATCAAGGGTAAATTTTGCACCCACAGCAAGCGTTACTTTACCTTCTTTAAAAGTAGAAACGCGGATTTTAGGACCTTGAAGGTCAGCAAGGATAGCAATATGCTTGCCTAATCTTTTTGCAATATCGCGTACGGCTTGTGCACGGTCTTTATGATCTTGGGCAACACCATGTGAGAAGTTTAAACGTACTACATTAGCCCCAGCGATAATAATTTTTTCTAAGTTGTTATCTCTATCGGTAGCAGGTCCAAGGGTAGCGACTATTTTCGTGCGTCTTAGCATCAATTTCTCCTGTTTGCTTGGTGAAAGCATGTTGACGTTATTTTGTTGACTTAAAATATCTATATTAGAATAAAATATTTTAGTTATGTGCAAACTTCAAAGGTTTGCCACTATTTTATACAAAACTATTGTGTCATCATTATGACACCGGTGTCAGAATGCGTCAATGATCTTAATTTCAATTAGCTTTGCTTTTAGTCACCCCGAGACCATTGATGTTTGATATAATTACGTAGCTTATTTATCTGTAATAAAAAAGCATGTTGTATTAGCTCATGATTAGTATTTTATGACTGTATGAGTATAATGCACGCGGTATTATTTAATTTATACACTGAATTTTCTAACCAAATAGTTGTTACCGAGGAGGACACTAGATGCAAGTTGCATTAGTAGGGTTAGGCGTTATGGGAAAAAATCTTGCCCTAAACTTGATTGAAAAAGGGATAACGCTAGTCGCTTATGACAAAAACCCACATGCGGGTGAAGAGTTACTAAGTTGTGCTAAATCTCAAGGCATGGCTGATAGGCTTCACATCGTCTCTGATTTAAGAGACATGGTAAGGCGTTTAGAAGCACCTCGTTCTATTTTATTACTTGTTCCTGCGGGTGAGTTAGTTGATACAGTTTGTAATGAACTTGTAGAGGCCGGCGTTAACTGTGACGATATGATAGTCGATTGCGGTAATAGTAATTATAAAGACGGTATAACGCGTAAACTTAAATACCAAAATAAATTTGAATTTGCCACTATGGGAATTTCTGGCGGTGCAGAAGGCGCTCGCCATGGTCCTGCAATGATGGCAAGTGGTTCTGAAGGTGGTTGGGAACGTATTGAGCCATGGTTTGAAAAAGTTGCTGCTAGCTATAATGGCGACTCGTGTTTTGCACGTGTTGGTCAATCAGCAAGTGGTCATTTTGTAAAAATGGTTCATAACGGTATTGAATACGCACTTATGCAACTTATTGCAGAAGTGTACCAATTACTTCGTTTAGGTACTAATCGTTCTCCAAAAGAAGTGGCTGAGATATTTAATGACTGGTCAGAAGGTCAATTAAATAGCTACTTACTGTCTATTTCTAGCCACATATTGTCACTTGAAAATCATAATAATGTACCGCTTGCGGACTTAATTGATAATAAAGTTGGCGCTAAAGGTACTGGTCTTTGGACAGCGCAAAATGCACTAGAACTTGGTATTGCTGTGCCTTCACTTGTTGCTGCTGTACAAGCTCGTCATTTAACTAATGCATGTAATACAACGGCTGCACAAGAGATGACGTACGCATCTAAATCAACTAACAATGTTGAAATTGATTTAGAAGAACTAAAAGAAGCGTTCTTACTTGCAAGCTTACTAGCGTATCGCCAAGGTTTAGCATTAATTAAAGGTGCATCACGTACTCATCAGTGGAAAGTTGATTTATCTAAAACGCTTCAAACATGGCGCGCGGGTTGTATTATTCGTGCTGACTACCTCGATAGCGTTGCACAAGGTGTTGAATTTATTGATACCCTTGAGAAAGAGTCTAACTCTTTGCGTAAAATTACCGGTCAAGCAATAATGACTGGTTTAGCATTCCCTGTATTGGGAGCTACACAAACGTATTTAGCAACATTAACTACACCGAGTAATGGGCATTTAGTTCAAGCCCAGCGTGATTACTTTGGTGAGCACGGCGTTAAAACCCATAGCGGTGAAACATGCCATTTAACTGACCTAGTGGATATAGACGCTAAAGTTAGATAATAAACAGTTGTTTAAAACGATAAAGGCACGCTATTTAGCGTGCCTTTTGTATTTTAGTCCTGCGAAATTTAACGGCTTAATTCACCGCGTAAATTGTCTTGCATTAAATGACGAATAGTTTCGACCTCTAATTTTTGGCTAAATAAATAATGTAATTTAGTTAAGCATGCTTCAAGGGTCATATCGTATCCACTAATAACACCAATATTTAACAGTGCATTACCCGTTGCATAGCCGCCCATATTTACATGGCCTTTTAAGCACTGCGTTAAATTAATAATAACGACGCCACGTTTACTTGCTTCTTCAAGTATTGATAAAAAGTTAGGATCTTGCGGTGCATTACCTACACCAAAACTAAGTAACACCAAGGCTTTAATATTGCCATTGACTAAGCTTTTAACCACTTCTTGACTAATACCAGGGTATAAATAAAGCACCCCAATGGCTTGAGGTGTGATGGGGGTAACTTGAAGCTCATTTTCCACATAAGGACTAAGTTGCCCTTTAATCAATTGAATATTAATACCCGATAACGCTAAAGGATCAAGATTAGGGGAGGCAAATGCATTAAAACCATCAGCATGGGCTTTAGTTGCTCTGTTACCCCTAAACAGTTGGTTATTAAAAAATAGACTCACTTCAGCAATAGGGTAGTTGGCTGCTAAATACATGGCATTGAGTAAGTTGACTTGCCCGTCAGATCGCAACTGAGAAAGTGGTATTTGTGAGCCAGTTACAATCACAGGTTTAGTTAAATTTTCAAACATAAACGATAGCGCTGAGGCTGTATATGCCATAGTATCGGTGCCATGAAGCACAACAAAACCATCATAATCTTGGTATTTGTTTTTAATGTCATCAGCAATAAGTTGCCAATGCTCAGGAGACATATCTGAAGAATCTATAAGCGGGCAATATTCGTGAATATCAAACAAAGGCATTTCATCACGGTTAAACTCTGCGTTATTAACCACTGTTTCTGTTAAAAAACCTTCAGCAGGAATATAACCTCGACTCGATTTTTTCATACCTATAGTACCGCCAGTATAAGCGATATAAATGCGTTTACGTTTCATAAAAAAAGCCCAGTAAAAAAACTGGGCTTAGTATAACGTTAAGTAACTTTAAATACAGCTGATTAGATAAAGCTATGCACTTTTATTGTGCAACGTTACACACTAAACAGCGTGCATATACACCTTGTGGATCGTTGTAATCTTTAAGGTTTTCTACTTCAGTACTTAATTGGTTTATAACGCTTTGCAAGTTAGCTTGCGTTGCCAGCACTGATGTTTTTTGTGTTTGTAAACCAAGCATAGATTTAATAGACGCGTTACCAAAAATGTCTTGAATCATTTTTTCTTGCGGGCTTAAATCTTGTTTGATGGTTTTAACTTCATAATGATTAAGTTTAGCAAGTGCAGCAGCTGCTTTTATAGCATCTTGTTTATCACCAAGTTTGTCTACTAAACCTAGCTCAAGTGCTTGAGATGCAATCCATACGCGGCCTTGGGCAATTTTATCAACTTGCTCAGGCGTCATATTACGTGCATCAGCAACAACATTTAAAAAGCGACCGTATGCTTCTTCAACACTCATTTGAATTACTTCACCCATTTTTTCGTTAAGAGGTCGGGTGATTGAAAAGCCAGCCATTTCGGTTGTTGCAACACCATCTGAATAAACACCAATCTTAGATAAAGTTTTTTCAAATGTCATAAACGTACCAAATACACCAATTGAGCCTGTAATTGTACTTGGTGCTGCCCAAATTTCGTTTGCAGCAGAAGCAATCCAATAACCACCTGATGCAGCTACAGAGCTCATAGAGGCAATAACTGGCTTACCAGCAGCTTTAAGCGCTAATACTTCTGCACGAATAACTTCAGAGGCAAACATACTACCGCCACCTGAATCAATGCGCAGTACAACCGCTTTAACTTTGTCATCTAGACGTGCTTTACGAAGTAGAGCTGCTGTAGAGTCGCCACCAATTTCGCCCGCTTTACGCTCACCATCAACAATCGTACCTTTAGCAATAACAACGGCGACTTTTTCGGTAATAGGGTTATCAAATTCAATAGGTGGTTTAACCAAGCTTAAGTATTCACGAAATGAAACTTGCTTAAATGTTTTGCCATCTTCTTGCGCGCCTACTAAGTCTATTAACTGTTGGCGAACTTGTTGATTTGTTTTTAAAGAATCAACCCACTGGTGGTCAAGTGCATATTTACCTGCATCGCCATCAGCAGCTTTCATTTTTGCAAGATATACGTCCATTGTCTCGTCAAAATTTGACTCATCAAATGGGCGAACCGCAGCAACATCTTGTTTGTATTCGCTCCAAAGAGCACCTAACCAAACACGGTTAGCTTCCTTGGCTGCTTCAGACATGTCGTTACGAATGAAAGGTTCTACTGCTGACTTAAAGGTACCAACACGGAAAATATGCTGCGTTACTTCAAGCTTTTCAAGTGCATCTTTAAAGTAAAGCGGATACATGCCGTAACCTTCAATACCTACGCTACCGTATGGGTGCATAGCTATTTCATCAGCATGTGATGCAATATAGTATTGTGCTTGGGTATAGTAATAACCCGATGCAATCACTTTTTTGCCAGCTTGTTTAAATGCATCAATAGCATTGGTAATTTGCTTAAGTTTGTTTAAATGCGCTTTAGGCATTTCTTGTAAATCAAGCAGTATCACCGTAATGCGATCGTCTTTAGTTGCTTCGTTTATTACTTCAACAATATCATCGAGTAATATTTCGCTTGGCGCTTCAGAACCAGAAGTCGCATCACTAATTGCAGCTTCGACCGGGTCTATGTATGTTTTTTCTTCAACAATAGGGCCATTTAGGTTAAGCCTAAGCACAGAGTCATTTTCAACTATTATTTTATCGTCGTCACTTGAGAGTGACACTAAGAAAACAATTACCAGTAATAAAAACAGAATGTTGAGTATTAAACGACGAGAAAAGTTAATTCCAGCCCAAATACCTTTAAATACCTTTGCTATCAAAATAGCTCCTTAATTTGGTACAGTTAATACATTAGTTCCATCTTAGCCTAGAATAAAAATAAATTTAACTGCTAAATCGTAACGAAGTGTTTATGAGGTGCTATTAATACATGGTTTTACGGCTTTTTTTAATTAAATGAAGGCACATATTGCTTATTGCTTGCCATTAAAGCAGAATTAGCTAAGGTATACAGGTTAGACCAGTTAACGGGGCACAGGATGTTAGAACAACAATTACAATTAAAACACACACAATTACGTAACCGCTTAGTGATGGGCTCAATGCATACAGGCCTTGAAGAGGGCTGGCATAACCGCAAACGCTTACGTGCATTTTATGAAGCACGTGCAAAAGGCGGCACCGCAATGTTAATTACGGGTGGATATAGCCCTAATTTACGTGGTAAATTAACACCTATTTCATCTTCATTTAATAGCTATTACGATGTATTCAAACATCGCGCTTACACAGATGCTGTGCACAAACACGGCGGAAAAATTTGTTTGCAATTATTGCACGCTGGACGTTATGCGTATCATCCATTCAATCAAGCACCAAGTGCAATAAAAGCACCGATTAATCCTTACAAACCTAAAGCGATGTCGCTTGGCTCGATTAAAAAAACAATTAAAGACTTTGCGCATTCTGCCTATATGGCTGAAAAAGCCGGCTACGATGGCGTTGAAGTTATGGGTTCTGAAGGGTATTTGATTAATGAGTTTATGGCGCCGCACACCAATAAACGTGAAGATGAATTTGGTGGCAGCCTAGAAAATAGAATGCGACTTTCGCTTGAAATAGTGAAAGCTGTAAGAGCAAAAGTATCTGAACAATTCTTAATTATTTTTAGATTGTCGGTCATTGATTTAATTCCAAACGGCTCAATGCCAGAGGAAGTTGTCATTCAAGCTTCCGAGCTTGAAAAAGCGGGCGTTGATATTTTTAACACAGGCATTGGTTGGCACGAAGCGCGTGTACCGACTATTGCGAGTATGGTACCTCCGGGTGCATTTAAAGAAGCATCAAAACGTTTAAAAGACGTGGTGAGCGTGCCAGTTATTGCTGTTAACCGAATTAATACTCCAGAAATTGCTAACGATATTTTAAATGCAGGCGAAGCCGATTTAATTTCGATGGCAAGGCCGCTACTTGCCGATCCAGAGTTTTTTAATAAATATGCGAATAATCAATCTAAGCAAATTAATATTTGTATAGGGTGTAACCAAGGTTGTCTAGATCACGTATTTAAAAATAAACGTGCTACGTGTTTAGTTAATCCACAAGCTGCATTTGAGCTAGATTATCCGTTAGAACAAGCAACCAGAGCTAAAAATGTATTAGTAGTCGGTGCAGGCCCTGCTGGTTTATCGGCAAGTTGTTACTTGGCACAAAAAGGTCATAACGTCACGCTAATTGATCAAAAATCGCAAATGGGTGGCCAATTTAATTTAGCGATGCAAATACCGGGTAAAGAAGATTTTAGCCATACTCTTACTTACTTTACTAATGAACTCGAACGATTAAAAGTAACTGTAGAGCTTGGCAAAGCTTATGACGATTCAATGCTTAAAAACTATGACGATATTGTATTTGCAACTGGCGTTCGCCCACGTGAAGCATCAATTAAATGTAGTGATAACAAGCGTGTGTTTGCTTATGACGAAGTTATACGCGGCGAAGTAGAGCTTGGTAAATCAATTGCCATTTTAGGTGCCGGTGGTATAGGTTTTGATATGGTTGCGTTTTTAAGCGAACATAAATCGCAAACTATTAGCGAGTTTAAAACGCAATGGGGTATTGAGTGTGAAGCCCAACCACATAAAGACGAACGCCAATTGTATATGTTAAAACGCAGTGCGGGTCGTTTTGGTAGCGAGCTTGGTAAAACAACGGGTTGGATACATCGCCAAGTTGCTAAGCAGCATGGCGTGAAGCAAATTGCTGATTGCCAATACCAAAGCTTTGATAAAAGCGGACTTACTATTAATGTTGCTGGTGAAACTCAAGTACTGCCAGTAGATACGGTTATTGCCTGTATTGGTCAGGTTTCTAATAACGAAGTGCTAGAAAATTACACAGATAACGCAAAGGTACATGTGATAGGCGGCGCTAAACTAGCTGCTGCTATTGATGCCAAACGCGCTATTTTTGAAGCACTTCAGGTAGCTAGAAGTATTTAAGCTTTGTAAACAAGTTGAAATAGTTTATTAATTCGTGCGGTCTTTGCTGTTTATAGTCTATAACTTAATAAACATTGAACACACAGGATACGCATGAATAAACTAACCAGCCTTTACGATGCAATATTGAGTAAATTATCATTTTTAGATGGTTTACCTGCATTGCTATTTCGCTTAATTTTAGCCCCGGTTATGATCATTGCAGGTTATAACAAACTTGCTATAAGCGGTGAAGCAGAAGGTTTTTTCGATAACTTTTTAGCATCTCCAGATGTAGTTCAATGGTTTGGTAATAATGAATGGGGTTTAGGATTACCGTTTCCAGACTTACTAGCCTTTTTAGCGGGTTGGAGTGAGTTTTTAGGGGGTTGGTTTTTATTACTTGGCCTTTTAACTCGTTTGGTCAGTATTCCGCTTATGTTCACAATGGTCGTTGCTGCAACATCAGTGCATTGGCATAATGGTTGGTTTGCAATTGCGCCAACTAATCCAGAAACAAGTGCTGCACAAGTACTCGATTGGTTATCAATTCCGGGCGCTAAAGAAAGCCTCGAAAACTCATTAGAAGTACAAGAGCGAATAGGAAAAATTCGTGGCTTAGTTGAAGAACACGGCTTTCCTGATTATCTCTACGAAAAAGGCAAACCCTCTATTTTAAATAATGGTATAGAGTTTTCGGCAATATACTTTGCAATGCTCCTTAGCTTATTTTTTATGGGAGGAGGGCGCTTTGTTAGTATTGATTACTGGTTAAAGCGAAATATTTTAAATCAATAGCGCTAAACCTATTTAAAAAGGCCGCATAAATCCATTTTGTGCGGCTGTTTTACGTTTTAGACTCCCAGTATTTATTTATTAAGGTTTTAAATGTTACTCTAGCGTTTTGAATTTTGAGGAATCGTTATGAACGCTATCGAGCTTTTACTTACCCGCCAATCAGACTCTAAACTAACAGAGCCGGGTCCTACGCCTGAGCAGTTCGACATAATTAAGCAAGCAGCATTACGTGTTCCTGATCATGGTTGTATTGCGCCTTGGCAGTTTATTGTTGCTCAAGGTGATGCACGCGATAAACTAGGTGAAATTTACCATCAAAGTGCGGTAGCAGAGCAACAGGCAGAAAAAGTAATTAATCGTGCTAAAGAGCTTCCCCTTCGTGCGCCTATGATTGTAATAGCAATTGCTAAATATCAAGAACACCCAAAAGTTCCTCGAATAGAACAAGTACAAAGCGCAGGTTGCAGCGTACTTGCGATGCAACAAGCTGCATTCGCTCAAGGATTAGGTGGTGTTTGGCGTACAGGCTACTTTGCACAAAGTGCAGCAGTTAAAAAAGCGCTTAACTTACATGAGCAAGATGAAATAGTAGGGTATTTATATATAGGTACACCAGAAGTCGATTGTAAAAAGTCGCCTCGCCATAAGCCAGAACACTATTTTAGTAATTTGTGAAATAGTATGAACTTTGCGCAATTTACATAGTCATAATTCATTAAGGTTACAAAGAGTATTATTCAAAAGTTAATGGCTTGGCTGTAAGAAGCGCTTGGAAGCACTAAATTTACTAAATCTTCTTCAGTTTGTTTTTTAATCGGTTGTTTTTTGATACATTATGGAAAGTCTTAATAAAAATAACGATAAAGAAGACGAAAACTATGGGAAATTTATTTTTACGTGAAAAAGAGAATTGGCTAGCATGGTCAATTTGGGGAATCATTGGTGCTTTTGTAACACTGTATGTTGCAATGAGCACAAACGCATCACATTTCATAGCCGGTTCAGCAATGGGTATGCTTGTGTTGTTAACATGGTGGATGCACCAGTCCAAACGTTTCGACTTCGGGCGTGCATTTAAAGTATGCTGCTACGTTTTATCGCTTAGTGTGCTACCTGCTTTTATGTTTGTTGTAGTACCAAGTGATGATTTAAATCGATTTGATTTAATTTTTCAAGGCGTTACCTTTACTGCACTGAGTATATTGGCTTGTTTAATTTGTTCTTGGATTGCTCGCAGACCAAAACAATATTATTAATGCGTTTCATTTTAGTCCATTAACTAGACTTTCATTAAAGTGAATAGCTTAATAAAATAACAAAGTGGATGCATTTCATCCAATAAATTAATATTTTATATTAATTTATATTTAGCTCTTTACAAGTTACGTATTTAGCCATATTATTCGCGCCGTGCGGAGAGATGGCAGAGTGGTCGAATGCACCGGTCTTGAAAACCGGCATGGGTTTATAGCCCATCTAGGGTTCAAATCCCTATCTCTCCACCATTATTTAAAAAAACCGCCTAATGGGCGGTTTTTTGCTTTGTGGAGTTTAGTAAGTGACAAAAGCAACAAACCTTTCAACCTCGCAGCAATTAATAAAGCATGTTTTATTATGGACTGTGTTTGGTTACTGCTATCAAAGTGCCATTACTTTATTAGTCAAAATGGCGAGTGACGCACAGCTAGAAAATTCTCTTATTACCGCTTTAGTTTATTGTGTGGGCTTTAATATTTTAGCTGCTCATCTAATTACCAAATACGACAAACATTGGCCGGTAATCGGTTCTATTTTTATTGGTTGTGTAGGACTCCTTGGCGTACCTTATTTACTGTTTGGTGAGTCAGCATTGCTAGCAATTCCTTTACTTGCTGGAATTTTATTCAGTTTACCGCTTTGTAGCTACATTGTTGGCCTAATTAAGGTGAAACTCAGCAAAAACTAGCCCCAAACACGGTTTATTTTGTGATAGCATATACGCGTCTTTTAACTAACAAAACGTGAAAAACACATTATGTCAGATAATTTTACTACAGATGCTGAAAAAGCAAGTTACGGTATTGGCTTACAAATGGGTGAGCAACTTAAGTCTAATCCTTTTGAAGGCTTAAACCTAAATTCAGTATTTGAAGGCATGAAAGATGCGTACGCTGGTAGCGCTTTTCAAGTTGAGATCCCTGAGATCCAAGCTGCATTCGAAAAAATTAACGAAGAGATTCAAGCTCGTCGTGAAGAAGAGTCAAAAGTACTTTCTGCGGAAGGTATTGCATTCTTAGAAGAAAACGCAAAACGTCCTGAAATCACAGTAACTGAGTCTGGTCTTCAATATGAAGTATTAGCAACTGGCGAAGGCGAAAAGCCAACAGCTGAGTCTACAGTACGTGTTGATTACCACGGTACACTAGTAAACGGTACTGTTTTTGATAGCTCATACGAGCGTGGTCAACCTGCTGAATTTCCAGTTGGTGGCGTGATCAAAGGTTGGACTGAAGCATTACAAATGATGCCTGTAGGTACTAAATGGCGTATCTACGTTCCTCATGAGCTAGCTTATGGTGAACGTGGCGCAGGTGCTGCAATCGCACCTTTCTCAACGCTTGTATTTGACGTTGAGTTACACGAAATCCTTTCTTAATTTAAATATTAATTAAGAATTTAAAAAGCCGTGTTCAATTTAAACGCGGCTTTTTTGTGTCTGTAATTTAAGAACTTTATGTATGCTAAAAATAAAAAACCGCGTTAATAAAATGCGGTTTTTAAATATATAAAGTAGAGATATTTGTTAGCTATTAAAAATAACCGCGGATACCAAAGCGAAAGTTTCTGCCAGGTAACGGTGCTTTATCTTTAATAAATGAGCTATGTACAAAACCTAACTCGTCGGTAATGTTATCTACATTTATATAAAGTTGTGCATCTACCGCACCTAAATCAAGTTGGTAATTAGCTTGTGCGTCAAATAACGTATAACCATCGGTTTGTGTTTCAAACGCAGTTACATCGTTTTGATCAAAGTAATGAGTACCTGTAAGTGTTAGTTGTAAATCACCTAAATCATATTGCAGCTCCGAGCCTAATTTATTGGCTGGAATACGCGGTAGGTTACCTTCATCATCTTTAAGTTTTGCACGAGTTGAGTCACCAAATACTTTAACCATAGCGCTTGATGTAATTTGATAGTGAGCATCAAATTCAATACCATATAGCTCTGCATCTTTGCTGGTAAACTGATAAACCGCAACGGCATCATCATGTGCACCAATAGCCGATTCTAAACCATCTTCTTCATCGTAAACTAAACCTGTATTTTCTTGGAAGTAGAAGTTTTTAATATCGTTATAGAAAAAGTTAACTGTGTAACCAAAATCACCGCTAAAACGTCTAAAGCTTAAATCTAAGTTAGTTGAAGTTTCTTGCTTAATATTTTCAGGCTCAAAATGCGCTTCATTACCTTCAATGTTGTAACCAAGGCCAAGCTCATACGTACCTGTTGCAATGTGTAAACCATTTGATAAAAGCTCTGCAGAAAGTGGAGCTCGCTCTGAATGAGAAATACTTGTCGCAATACTATGGCCCGGTTTGTACTGCCATATTGCACCCGCTGATACACTTAAATTAGTAAAGCTTTTACTGTAACCAAGCGTTTCTTCGTCGTGTTCTTCTTCAGCTTCGTCATCGTCGTGATCATGACCATGCTCAACTTCCGAAATTTGGCTTTCTATTTTGTAATCTTCGATACGCGCGCCAAGTTCAACGGTTACATCACCAAATTCACGTTCTTCTAATAAATAAAGTGCATTAGTTGTCGTTACACTTGCTGGTGTAAATGCTTCTTCACCAATTGCATCGTAATCAGAGTCGCTGTAGTGATAGCCAACCATGCCATGCCAATCAGCAAATTTATGTTCTATATTTAAGCGTGCTTCAGTGGTTTTATTAGTAAAAGTTGTACCAATAGCACCGTCTTCAATTTCGCTATGCGAGTAATCGGTATAGCCAACACGTAGGTTAATGGTTTCAATCCAATTGTTATGTAGTGCATAGCTTATTAAACCCTGCCAACGGTCTTGCTCTAAATGTGCATAAACGGCTTCTTCAGCCTCTTCATCTTCATGCTCTTCATGTTCTTCTTCAGTTTCGCCTTCGTGATCATGCTCGTGGTGATGTTCATGTCCCGGAATCCCGTAATCGGTATCAATGCTACCGTAAGAAAAACCAACCGTTAGGTGCTCTCCAACATAGCTAGTACCAAAGTTAAGCGTTTCGCTATCAATAAAGGTGTTCTCTACTGAATCTTCTTTTTCGACATCGCCATCATCATCGGTGATAGTAAAGTTTGGTGTTTGGTAATCATCGCCGCTGCGTTTTGTACCATCAAAATGAAAGTTAAAACCCTCATTACCGGTTTCAAGTTTTGCAGCAACTGTATTTGCGTTAGATACAGTATCGTGGCTGTATTCAGCTGCACCTGTAAGCTCGTCGATATTGCTAGTAGGAATACGGTTATCAACCACGTTTACAACGCCACCAATTGCACCAGAGCCATAAAGTAGGGTGCTTGGACCGCGTAATACTTCAATTTGTTCTGCCGCTAGGCTGTCACTTGATGTCGCGTGGTCTGGACCAATACGCGATGCATCGCTGGCATCTAATCCATTTTGTGTGATTTTAACGCGAGGGCCATCTAAACCGCGAATAATCGGGCTTGATGATACTGGGCCAAAGTAACTTGCATTTACGCCGGGTAAACCTTTAAGAGTTTCGCCAAGTGTTGGTTTAGATTTATTTCTTAATTCATCACCTGAGAGCACGCTTACTGGCGATATCATTTCTAAGCTGTTTTTATGAAGTGCAGAGGCATAAACAACCACTGTTTCAACCGATGTTGGTTTAAGTGACACAGACAGATTGTTTGAAGATTCGGTAACAGCAATACGAGAGTCTATATAGTTGTCTTTACTAATATGTAATTGGCTGTTTGCATCGATTTCGATAGCAAACTCGCCTAAATCATTACTTTTAACGCTTTGGTTTTTGCCATGGATATGGATAGAGGCATTTTTAATTGGTTGATTTTTATCATCAATTACTTTACCAGTAACAGTTGCAGCCAAAGCTGATTGAGAACATAAAACAGAAAAAATAGCAGAGGAGATTAATGTTAACTTTGTCATGGATATATTGGTTCGTGGTTATTATGTTGTGATATAATATAACACCGCAAAATTAACGAATCAACAATGTTATAGTATAACTTTGTATTTTGCGATGAATAATCTAAAAATGACGATTAAGCCAATATTATAGAAATTCAAATAATAGGTTTGTGAATAGAAAACTTATCCATATGGCCGAATAACTCATAGCGCTAGCTGGTAAATCTATGTATTTAATAGCGGCTATCTATCATTATCGCATCTAGTTTATGCTGCGCTCTTATCTGGTTTGTTATATCTACAGATTCAATCATTTCGCATTCATCGCGGATCATCTCCGAAATAAGGCTAGGGTAGTGGCGGCAGTCTTCTGGGCGGTCGAGGTAAATGCTGCAGGTATACATGTTTTTAGCGAGAGGATCTTTTTTGGGCGCAATTTCTAAAAATGGGCACACTTGAAGTCTTAAGCCTGTTTTTGGGTCAAACCAAATTTCGTAGTTTTTAACGTATTCATAAATTTCGGGGTTAAAAAGCTCCCATAAATCTATTTCCTCTTTCGTTGCGCTTAAATCGCCGCCGCCATATTTAATACAGCATTTACCACACTGGTTGCATTCTTTCATAATTGGCTAATTTAGTTGGCTGTTGACGAATTTAAGTTAGTTATTAGTGTAGCACCAAATTTATTATTAACGCTCTACTGAATTTACCTATCCTTTAATTTTTGGGTGTTTAAACAATAGTTAGATACAATAATTTGTTAAAACCTCTTGTTACATTTTATATAGTACAGGCTTTATTTAATGGTTTACTCTAAAGGTAGCGAAAAATGTTACTAACCCCGCTTGAGCAATTGTGTGATTGTTAAATGTTGCTGAGCGCAGATACCTAAGCAGGGCGTTATTATGAAAGAGTCTGTCACTAAGTTAAAAACAGAATTTAATGCAAAGTTATTGTACTGGAATAATCTTAAAAGTAGCAAAGCCAAAGCGGCAATCATCTTATTATTTATAGTTGTCATTGCACTCAAAGTGTTTACGACCATCTTTACGTTGGATTGGGTTGCAAGTTTATTCAGTGTGTAAGTTTACCAAGAGTAATTGCGATAAAGTTTAATCACAGAGTGTTTAACGCCTACGCGATGTTCATTATTAATGTATTATTACGCTATACACCAAATTAAATAAATCAGTTGTTTAAATACGTTTTATAATGACTGTAATGATACATTTTAGCTAAATTGAGTGAGTAAATGAGTTTAGCTGCATTAAAGGATAACCAGTGATGATGAACACAAAAGTATATAAAGCGGTACACGACCTTGCAGAAGATTTAATGGCGGCGGCTAACAAAAATAACCGTGAAAAGTTTGAGTCGTTATTTGCAGAGTTAAAAGCTATTTGTATTGAAAATGAAAACACTTCAAAAGATCACCCTGTACAATGGGAAACTTTAGCTGATTTTACCGAAGAGTTAGAAGAGGCAATTACTACTTACGAAAAAGCATTAGAAAAGTCGATTGCGATTAATAACAAAGATCACATGTCGTCGGTTTCTTTTTCAATGGCCACATTACAACTTGAGCTTGGCCAAAAAGATGAAGCCATTAAAAACCTTCAAAATGCTAAAGTCAGCGCCAATAAAATTGAAGACAAAGAGCTTAAAGCTGAAATACACGACCTACTAGAGTCGCTTATTGAAGAAGAAGGTTAAATACATAAAAGCATAACTTATCCATATTGAATGTGATTTTTGTGGATTTAGCTTGAGCTTAATAAAGCGCTGATGGTTTATACCCTCAGCGCTTTTTTATGTTCGCTATAAATACTAAACCAAAAGAAAAGGCTTACTATTGAGCTAGCTTATTCATAAAATCGACAATGTACTTTGCAATTTCTACTGGTTTTTCTTCAACGCTAAAGTGCCCTGAATCGAGTAAATGTAGTTCAGCGTTCGGTACATCTTTTAAGTATGCTTTAGCGCCTGCGGCTATAAACGCAGGGTCGTTTTTACCCCATACAATTAACGTTGGTGGTTGGTACTTGCGTAAATAAGCTTGCCACTTTGGATAGTCGAGAAGGTTGTTGTAGTAATCTTGTAGCAATTGCACTTGAATTACTCTATCGGCTTTGGTTTGTAAAAAGTGAAGATCATGCGTCCAGCTATCTGGGCTCATCACTTCTGGGTTACTTTGTACGTCTCGTAAATACTGCTTATTAATAATGGCTTTATCAGACGTGAACGAATAAATTTTATCACTCTGCGCTTTTGATTTATCCTCATTCGCGGCTTTAAAAAATGCTTGCCTCGCTACGGTTAGCCCCTCTAAATATGCATTACCATTTTGTACAATAAGTGCATCAAGTTTATTAGGGTTATTTAACAACATTCTAAAGCCCACAGGAGCTCCAAAGTCTTGTATATAAAGGCTGTAGCGCTTTACTTTAAGCGTTGTTAGTAACCCTTCAACGTATTGAGCTAGTAATTCAAAAGTATATTTTTGAGTTTTTGGGTTTGGGCGTTCGCTGTATCCTGAGCCTAAATAATCGGGTGCAATTACATGATAACGACCTGATAAAAGCGGGATCAATTCTCGGTAGCTGTGTGAAGACGACGGATAGCCATGTAAAAGCACAATGGTTTGCTTATGCTGGATGCCAGCTTCTCGGTAAAATATCTTTTTACCGTTTACATTTGCATATTTGTAAGTGGTTTTTGAAGGCCATACAGCATCAGCGGCATATACCTGAGCGGTAAGCGTAGACATTGAAACTAGTAAAAACACAATAAATGAGATGATGTGAGCAGGTTTTACTTTAAGGCTTTTTTGTATATCTGGGGGCATAAGTAAACTCGTTATTTTTGGTAATGACGCTTTATTAATTTACCAGACCCGTTATTTACACAATTGCATTCAGTTAATAATTACAAGTTACTACTAATAAGGACACAGTAACAATACCTGTGTTTTTAAAGCACATTACCAAATATATAGTTGATTAGAGGGTAAGTGGTTTTTTAGCAGCTTTTTGTACTTTAAAAAGAGATTCGTTAATTTACTTTTGTTATAATTGAGTTGTTGGCTTACAACATTTATACAATGTTAAGTGAGTATTTTGGAGGAAGGACGTGCTCGAACAAATAGAACAATGGATTGATGCAACAAATATTAAATATAAAACCCAAAGAATTAGCTGTGAGAAATTTGCCAGTGAGTTTGCAGGGTTTTATCCTGTCGAATTTTTAAAAAATGCCTTTTACGTTATTGTCGATGAAATACCCAAACCTAACTTTCCTTTTTTGCGTGAAATGGGATTAGACGATTTTATTGACATGGATGCCGCAGGTACTACATACAAAAACACTTATTACATGCTTCCTTACGTAGCTGATAATTTAGCTGTGCATTTTCATGAACTTGTTCACGTAGCCCAATGGAGTGAACTTGGCGCCGAGGCTTTTATGTTGCGTTACATAACCGAAATTCAGCAGGTTGGTTATGATGCTGCGCCACTTGAAGTCATGGCGTATGGTCTTGATAAGCACTTTACAAATAATGGCAAGAAAATAAACGTGCCTGAACACGTGGTTCAAGCGTTGTAGTTAATTAACATTTTCAAAGGATTGCATATGACACGCTTTACTGTTTTTTTACTGAGCTTACTTAGTGTAAATGCCTATGCGGCATCGTTTGATGACGATATTGTGGCTGCGTTACTTGAAAGAACAACACATAACGTTACCTATGATGGGTCTTATCGCTCTATTACTTATCCGGGTGGCGATGTGCCCGCTAATGTAGGGGTGTGTACCGATGTAGTTATTCGATCATATCGACTTTTAGGTATTGATTTGCAAAAGCTTGTGCATGAGGACATGTTAAAAAGCTTTGAGCTATATCCCTCTAAGCGTATTTGGGGTTTAACCAAACCGGATAAAAATATAGACCACCGCCGTGTGCCAAACTTACAGGCTTACTTTAAAAATCATGGCCAAGTGCTCGCTAAATCAAGTAACGTGAACGACTATAAAACGGGTGACATTGTAACGTGGATGCTGCCAGGTAATGTGCCGCACATTGGTATGGTTGTGAATGAGTTAGCAAAAGACACAGGGAATCCATTAATCGTTCATAATATTGGTCGAGGACCTGAAAAAAGCGACATGCTTTTCGATTTTAAAATTACGGGGCATTACCGTTTCGTCCCACAAGAATATAAATAACCAGATTATAAGTATGAGTTCTCTCATTTATTGATATTGCAGTATAAATAAAAAGGATTTTGAACGTGAATACAAAAACCGATTCAAAAGAGGCTAACCCAAAAGAGGTTAATCTTAAACAAAGTAAACTCGCTCCCAAAATAGCTAGTTTATTTATGAGTATTGCTTTTTCAGCCATAGGAACGGGTTTGTTTAGTTTGGTTGCAAGCTTACTTGGCAACGTGAATGTAACCGAAAAAACAGTTGGCAGTGTGTGGGTTTTACTGACCACATTTTTTGTTATTTTAAATGTATTTGGTGTCATTATTTGGCATAAACCGAAATGGTTAATTACTGCTATAAATAATGTGCTTAGGTTTGCTAAAGAGCGCAAAACAGCATTTTTTAGCGCCGTGCTAATGTTGATATTAATTATAGCAGGCTATTGTTTTTTTCTTTCCTTACCACAGCCAATTAGTTACAAAGCAACTCACTCTACACCTGCTGTTACCACTTTATCTGATGTTTTAAACCCTGAACCGCTTTATATTGATTTTACTCCCGTTTTAGATGATGTAGAAAACACGGATGCAGTGTCTTACTCTGTGGCCAAGCTTGCGCTTGTTGGCAAAGTGATTCCCACAGGTATAAAAGTCACGCCTGAGCTAATTGGACAGTGGTCTTGGAATAGTGAAAGCCAGCTTAAATTTATCCCAAAACAAGATTGGTCAGCAGGGCAAGAATATAAGGTACGTTTTGATTCATCTATTTTTAAAAGTGATATACATCTAAGCGATAATGAGCATGTATTTAAAACTCCCGATTTTGAACTAACGCTTAGCTCACTCGCTTTTTATCAAGATCCTAACGTTAAAAAAAGTCACAAGGTGATTGCAACATTAAAAGCGACTCACCCAACAGATATAAGCACCATAAAAAATAATTTAAAGCTGACTCAATCGCTTGAGCAAGATGGCAAAAACGAACTAGCACAATACAAATTTGATGTTACTTACGACAAGCATCAACGAGAGATTTACGTTACTTCAGAGCAAATACGTATTCAAGATACCGAAAGCTATCTGTATTTTGTTCTTAATAGCGGTGTAAAGCCGGTTATGGGTCCTTCTCAAACAACAGTAGAGATTAAAGACGCCGTGTTGATCCCAAGTGTAAATAGCTTTTTTAGAGTAAATACTGCCAATGTGTTGATGGTAAAAAATACGCAAGGGGAGCCCGAACAAACACTTGTTTTAGACTTCACAGATGATATTTCATCGCAAGATGTGGTTAGTAAAACAGTTGCTTACGTATTACCGACTAAAGATTCAAAAGGTAATTATAAGTACTTCGGTAGTCCACGAGAGGTTACTGATGCAGTGCTTAAGCAATCTCAAAAAGTTAAGTTAAATGCGATTCCTACCGCGCAAGATACCGCTAAGTTACACAGTTTTACGTTTGACGCCCCTCAAAACCAGCAAGTTTATATCGCGATTGATAAGGGATTGAAGTCGACGGGTGAGTTTAGGATGGTGAATAAATACGACACTATTTTAGATACGCCGGCTTATCCGACACAAGTAAATATTATGTCTAAAGGGTCTATATTATCAAAAAATGGCGATCATAAATTGTCATTTTTGACCCGCGGTGTAAACGCACTTCAAGTTAAAGTAGGTAGGGTAGAAGCCAATCAAATTAACCACCTTATAAGTCAAACCAGTGGTGATATTTCTAATCCAGAATTTAATAATTATTACTTTACAGAAGAAAACATAAGTTCAATTTTTACCAGACAAGTTAATTTAAAATCGGAGCACCCTAAAAAAGCTGTCTATTCATCTATTGATTTGAGTAGTAAGTATAATGAGTCAGTTGGTTTAGGCTTATTTTTTATAAATGCTCAAGCGTTAAATACAGAAGATAATTACGTATATGGACCCCAAGAAAAACGACTTATCCTTATTACTGATTTAGGTATTTTGGTAAAAAATAATGCAGATGGATCTCGCGATATATTTGTCCAATCTATTGAAACAGGAAAACCGGTAGCAAAAGCGAAGGTGTCGTTATTGGGTAAAAACGGATTAGTTATTTTAAATGCTAAAACAGATTCTGACGGGCACGCATTTTTCGACAACACAACGTGGTTTACTGATGATCAAACTCCCGTTGCTTTTGTAGTCGAAACTAAAAGTGACATGTCTTTTATTCCTTATAATCGCTATGCTCGAATGGTTAACTACTCTCGGTTTGATACCGGCGGTGTAAGTTCTGGGCTCAGTGGTAGTAATAAAATAGATGCGTTTGTTTTTTCTGACCGTGGAATTTATCGACCAGGCGATAGTGTTAAACTTGCCACGATTGTGAAGCAACAAAACTTTGCAAAACTGGGCGATATACCGCTTGAACTTATAATTACCGATCCTAAAGGGACAACTGTTTATAATAAACGAGTGAGCTTAGATAAGTATGGATTGCTTGATTTTGACTTTAAAACACAAAATAGCGCCAATACCGGAACGTATTATGTATCGGTTCAACTTATTAAAAATAATAATAGCCGCGACCAATTAGGCAGTACTCAGTTTAAAGTTGAAGAGTTTGTACCCGATAGATTGAAAATTAGTAGTCAATTTTCTCAATCATCTGCAAAGGGGTGGGTAAACAGCTCAAAATTTAAAGCATTGGTGAGCCTTCAAAACTTATTTGGTACACCTGCTCAAAATAGACGTGTTACTGCTGATTTACATTTATCTCCAGCTGGTTTTTACTTTAATGAATACAAAGATTATGTGTTTTCTGATCCCCACAGTGAAGGAAAAAATATTAGACACAGTTATGAATCATTAACCGAAACCAAAACTGATGAACAAGGCAAGGCAGAATTTGATATTGACTTAACTCGCTATGAGGCAGGTACTTATCAGTTAAATTTTGCAGTACAAGGGTATGAAGAAGGCGGTGGTAAAAGTGTTCGTGCAAGCAGCTCGGTGCTTGTTTCACCCGTTGAGCAGTTAGTTGGTTATAAAGCCGATGGCGATTTAAGCTACATATCAAAAGAGTCAAAACGTGTTGTAAAATTTATTAATATTAATTCAGAAATTGAGCAAGTAGCTCGTGATGATTTATCGCTAAATTTAATAGAACAACAATATGTATCTACGTTGGTGCAACAAAATAACGGCACTTATAAGTACCAATCGGTTAGAAAAAACAAACAGGTATCAAGCAATCCGTTTTACATTAAACAAGATGGCGCAAACTACGAATTACCCACTGCTGAACCAGGTGATTACTTAATAGAACTCGTTGATGGCAAAGGGAATACCGTTAGTAGGGTATCATTTACGATAACCGGCACGGGTAACTTAGCGGGTAAGCTTGAAAAGAATGCTGAACTGCAAGTTCAATTAAATAAACCGGATTACAAACCGGGCGAAACAATTGAAATAAGTATTGTAGCGCCTTATGTTGGCTCGGGTTTAATTACAATTGAAACTAATAAAGTACACGCTTTTAAATGGTTTGAGAGTAAAACAACAAGTAGCATACAAACCATAACGTTACCTCAAGGGATAGAAGGCAATGCGTATGTTAATGTTTCATTTGTTCGAAGCCTTGAATCGAAAGAAATATTTACAAGCCCATTAAGCTACGCAGTTAAACCATTTGCGATTGGTCGTAGTAAACGCGCAATAGATTTTGACGTAAACATACCTGATAAAGTAAAACCAGGTGACGATTTAGTCATTTCATATAGTGCCAAATCACCTTCACGTGTTCTGTTATTTGCTGTAGATGAAGGTATTTTACAAGTGGCGAATTATCGGACGCCAAAGCCGTTAAATCACTTCTTACAAAAGCGTGCTTTAGAAGTCAGTACCATGCAAATTGTTGATCTTATTTTACCTGAATTTAAACTAGTGCAAGAGCTTGCAGCTGCGGGTGGTGGTTATGCAGAATCAATGGCAATGAACCGCAAGAGCAAGCAACTTAACCCGTTTTCTCGTAAGGTACAAAAACCAGTCGCATTTTGGTCTGGTATTTTATCGGCTGATGCTAAAACGAAAAAACATACGTTTACTATCCCAGATACTTTTGCAGGTCAGGTACGTGTAATTGCTATTGCCGTAAATGACGAGGGTGTTGGTGTTAAAGAAAGTACAACACTTGTGAAAGGGCCCTTTGTATTAACTCCTAATGTATTAACGACAGCAGCACCAGGCGATGAGTTTAATATTGTACTTGGTATTGCTAATGGCGTTGAGGATTCAGGTAAACAACTGCCAATTACGGTAGAAGCGCTTACTTCAAGCAACATTGAAATAATAAGCGATAAAAAATTAACGCTAAATATTGATGAAAAATCAGAAGACACATTAACGTTTAGAGTGAAAGTGCTTGATAAGCTTGGCGCTGCATCAATTACATTTACTGCGTTATCGGGTGACAATGTTAGCCAACGCACAGCAACGTTAAGTGTGCGCCCTGCGGTTGCATTTGTTAGTAGCTTTGAAAGTGGCTTTAGTGAATCAGGTAAAAAAGAAATAGTGGTTTCGAGACAGCTATATCCTAACTTATCACAAAATAATATTACCGCTTCACAAAGCCCGTTAGCGCTTGTTGATGGTCTTATTAGTTATTTAGATAACTTTCCTCATATGTGTACCGAGCAAGTAGTGAGTAGTGTGTTTCCGGTGCTGAGTTATTTAGAACACCCAAGTTATATGGGCAATGTATCTTATAAACATGAGCGTATAAACAACTTAATAGATACCCTTCGTCAACGTCAGTTACCTGATGGCAGATTTATGTTATGGCCGGGTAATTCTAGTGCATCTATTTATTCTTCTCTTTATGTTATGCATTTTTTATTAGATGCAAAAGAAGCGGGCGTAGCAATACCTTATGATATGTGGAACAGTGGTTTTGAAGGTGTGCGCAGTATAGCGAGCCGATCTTTAGAGACGAATGACAGAAACCGAGCTTATGCTATTTATTTGCTAACACGACAAGGTGAGGTAACAACTAATTACTTATCTGATTTAGAAAAAAGTGTAAATGCGAGTAATAGCAAAGTATGGCAACAAGATATAACGTCCGCGTTTATGGGCGCAACTTATCAGCTATTACGTGCAAGCGATAAAGCGCAAGCACTGATCAATAGCTATAAAATTGGGCAAGATACCCAGCACGATAATTGGGGCGCTTACGACTCACGTTTAGCTCACGACGGACAGTATATTTATTTGTTATCAAAACATTTTCCTGCTCGCTTAAAGCAGTTAACTAAAGATGATTTGTTTAATGTCGTTGACCCTATTTTTAAAGGAGACTACAACACGTTGTCGTCTGCTTGGTCTGTACTTGCTATGACGGCATACTCAAAAGTTGCGTTATCACAAGCCCAGCCTGAAGATGTAAAAATAATGGCAACAACGACAATGGCAGAAAAAGAGGCATTAGACATAACCTATACACCTTATCCTAAAGCCTCGTTTTTAAATGACGTTAAAACGCTTGATGTATTAGCGCCACCTCGCTCATTTTACATGATGAGCCAAGCTGGTTTTGATACAAACGTGCCACAAAAGTCATTAAGTAATGGTTTAGAAGTTGTCAGAGAATACCAAGACGATAAAGGTAATGTGATAACCACCGCTGTTCAAGGTCAAGAACTAAACGTTGTATTACGAGTGCGTAGTACAACGGGTAAAAATATTTCGGATGTTGCTGTTATTGATTTACTACCTGGTGGGTTTGAAGTACTCAGAGACAGCGTTCGCAATAGTTATAATCGCTGGACCTCTGATTATAAAGATATACGAGAGGATCGCGTTATATTGTATGGCAGCTTTGGCGATAGCATGACTGAGCTTACTTACAAGATTAAGGCTACTACATCTGGCAGCTTTGTAGTGCCATCGGCTTATGCTGAATCTATGTATGATTTAAGTATTAAAGCGCACTCAAAATCGGGTCGTTTTGATGTTACCGCCGCTAAATAAAAAGTTTAGTTTTATAATGAAAACGGCTTTTTTTACAACAGCACTGCTTGCAGTGCTGTTGTATTTGTTTACTCCAAAGCCTGATATTACCCAGCCCAATGCTTACTCAACGGCTTTTTACGATAGCAGTGATAAATTACTTCGTTTAAATTTAGCCGCAGACGATAGATATAGATTATGGACGCCAATAGATAAAATCCCTTTGAGCGTTCAACAAGCTACTTTATTGTATGAAGACCAAGACTTTTATGAGCATATTGGTATCGATTTTATTGCTTTAATAAATGCGTTTTATACTAGCTATATTAAAAGAAGTCACCGAGTCGGTGCGTCAACAATAACAATGCAAGTAGCCCGGTTGCACTTTGGGATGAACACGCATGTTATTTTTGGAAAAGTAGAACAAATACTTCGAGCGTTACAAATTGAGAGACACTACAGTAAAAACCAAATACTCGAGGCGTATTTTAACTTAGCGCCTTATGGATCAAATATTGAAGGTGTTGGTGCAGCCAGTTTAATTTATTTTAAGAAACCAGCTATTGATCTTAATTTACCTGAGTCATTATTACTTAGCTTAATCCCGCAAAACCCAACCAAACGAAATCCCATTAAAAAATCGGCTAAACTGGTATTGCTAGAAACAAGAAAAAAACTGTTTACTCGTTGGCTTGAAACCCACCCAGACGATAAACATTGGCTAGCAGCTATGCAATTACCGATAAAGGTATATGCCTCTTCAGACTTGCCTTTTGAAGCTCCACATTTTATTGACAATTTACAAAGCGAGTACCCGCACCTAAAGCCTGGAGAATATAAAACGTCGATAGGCCTTAATTTACAAAACTTACTTCAGCGCCATGCAAGAAATTACATTAATCGCAGGCATAGAGACGGGCTCAGTAATACGTCTGCTATTTTACTAAATTATAAAACTATGGAAGTAGTTGCTGAATTAGGCTCTGTGGATTTTTTTAATAATGACATTAGCGGTCAAGTAAATGGTGTAAGAGCTAAACGTTCACCAGGTTCAACCCTTAAACCATTTATTTATGCGCTTGCTATAGACGAAGGGTTAATTCATCCATTAACGCTTGTAAAAGATGCCCCCAAACGCTTTGGAGGATATACACCAGAGAATTACGATCAGCAGTTTTTAGGGCCTATATCGGCTACTGAATCGCTAGTGCTGAGCCGTAATGTGCCTGCTGTTAATTTGATGTATCGCTTACAAAAAGTTGGGCTATACGATTTACTCGTTGCAGCCGATGTTAAAAAGCTTCAGCCCAAAGAGTTTTATGGTTTAGCGCTTGCGCTGGGCGGCAGTGAAGTAACGATGCTAGAGCTCGTTAAGTTATACGCTATGTTAGCTAATTTAGGGGTGTATAAGGATGAAGTTATATTAAAAAAAGACGCCACTGTTATTAACCAAAACAACCCAAATAATCAAAACAATCATATCAAGCAACTCATCAGCCCAGAGGCAGCCTACCTGACTTTACAAATGCTAAGTAAAAATAGTGCAGTTGATGAAATTTCATTTCAAAAAGAAAGAAGACAATCATATCCTGTATATTGGAAAACAGGTACTTCATTTGCTTTTCGCGATGCATGGTCAGTAGGTATTGTTGGTCCGTATGTTTTAGCTACATGGGTCGGTAATTTCTCAGGAGAAGGGCACCCATCTTATATTGGGCGACAAGCAGCCGCGCCTTTATTTTTTGAAATAATACGTTCATTAGATAGTTACGGCTTAATCAAAGGCAATATAAAACCAGGTGGTTTAAATATTACAGAAGTAGATATTTGTTCAACAACAGGTGATTTACCTGATGTGCATTGCCCTAAAACAGAAAAAGGGCTTTTTATTCCAGGTAAGTCGCCAATTAAAGTGTCCGATGTACATCGTGAAATTTATATTGATAAAGTATCGGGATTACGTGCTTGTCAGTATGTTGAATCTACAACTACAAAGGCAGTTTATGAATTTTGGCCATCTGACTTAGTCAGATTATTTAAACAAGCAGGCATTGTTAAACGCCAGCCTCCACCTTATTTAGATTCATGCTTAATTAATGACACGAGTACACGAGGCTCAGCACCGAGTATTACATCCCCGAGTAATTTAATTAGCTACACGATAAGAGCCAGTAAATTGAAGCAAGAAGGCCTGCCTTTTAGCGCAATCACAGATACAGACTCACGTATTTTATATTGGTTTGTAGATAACAGCTTTGTTGGTAAAGTAGAGCGAGATACGCCTTTTTTCTGGCACCCGCAAGTAGGCGAATTTGACGTAAGAGTGGTTGATAATTTAGGGCGTAGCGCATCAGTTTCAATGCGTGTAAAGCTCGTTCAGTGATACGTAAATAAGCTAAAGAGCTAGTTATCGGGTATTAAACAATTAGATTGGCGTTTATAAACTGTATTTAGCGTTTAGACTACTTTAAATTAATACTTACATTGCCATTGGGTTTACAGCAGCACAGGAGTATTTCGCCTTCGCGCACAAACGCAAGTGGCTCTTCGTTATATTCAACACTACCTGACACTAACGTTGCTCTACAGGCGCCGCAGTAACCTTCGCGGCATTGGAATGCAACGTCTATTTTCATGGATTCTAAGCACTGTAGAAGAGAAGGGCAGCCAGCGGTAAATTCTATACACTGGCTGTTTTCTGCAAGCGTTATGCTTGCAGTAGACTTGTCACTCATTATAAATCAAAATCACCAAATTCTGATGCATCAACTTGAGAGTCTATTTGACCAACAAGGTATGAGCTAATTTCTGCTTCTTGAGGCGCTACTTGCACGTTATCAGACACTAACCACGAGTTTATCCATGGGATAGGGTTACTGTTATTTTCAAATTGTGCTGGCAAGCCAATGGCAGTCATACGTGCATTAGTAATGTATTCAACGTACTGACATAAAATATGTTTATTTAAGCCAATCATTGAACCATCTTTAAATAAATACTCAGCCCACTCTTTTTCTTGCTCTGCAGCATCAACAAACATTTTAATCGCTTCGTCGCGGCATTGGGCTGCAACAATCGCCATTTCTGGGTCATCTTTACCGTCTTGCATAATGTTTAAAATATGCTGAGTACCCGAAAGGTGAAGTGCTTCATCGCGTGCAATTAGCTTGATGATTTTAGCGTTACCTTCCATTAGCTCGCGCTCAGCAAACGCAAACGAACATGCAAAGCTTACGTAAAAGCGAATTGCTTCAAGAATATTTACAGACATCATTGCAAGGTAAAGCTTCTTTTTAAGCTCAAATAAATTAATGATAACTGTTTTACCGTTAATCTCGTGTTTGCCTTCACCGTATAAGTTGTAAAGCGAAACAGAGTTAATTAAGTCATCGTAGTATTTAGTTACGGCATCAGCACGTTCGCTAATTTTATCGTTGCTAACAATGTCATCAAAAATAAGCTCAGGTGCTTGTGTTACGTTACGGATAATATGTGTGTATGAGCGGCTGTGAATTGTTTCACTGAACGCCCATGTTTCTATCCATGTTTCAAGCTCTGGTAGCGATACGATTGGAAGTAGAGCCACGTTTGGCGAACGACCTTGTACACTATCAAGCAGTGTTTGGTATTTTAAGTTGCTTAAAAATATATGCTTTTCGTGATCTGGTAATGCTTGAAAGTCTAAACGGTCTTTACTTACATCTACTTCCTCAGGACGCCAAAAGAAAGACAGTTGCTTTTCAATTAACTTTTCAAAAATTGGGTATTTTTGTTGGTCGTAACGAGATACGTTTACAGTTTGGCCAAAAAACATTGGCTCTTGCATTTGGTTATTATGGTTTCGGCTAAAAGTAGTATAAGACATGTTTATCACTCAAAAAACTATCAGAAAAAGCGGGCTAAATGCCCGCTTAAAATAAAAATCAGCAGTTATATTTTACACGCGCCGCCTTCACAATCGTCATCTTCCACTTCTGGAGCATCTTCTTGTGAATCTGAGGCGCCATCGCGAGTATTGTGGTAATACAAGGTTTTAACACCTAGTTTGTACGCGCTTAGTAAGTCTTTTAATAAGACTTGCATAGGTACTTTACCGCCTTCGAACTTGTTTGGATCATAATTTGTATTTGCAGAAATTGTTTGGTCAACAAATTTTTGCATTATGCCAACAAGCTGCAAGTAACCATCGTTTGATGGAATGTCCCATAGTAACTCGTACTGATCTTTTAAACGCTCATACTCAGGAACAACTTGTTTTAAAATACCGTCTTTACTTGCTTTAACGCTAATATGTCCACGTGGTGGCTCGATACCGTTAGTTGCATTAGAGATTTGCGACGATGTTTCTGATGGCATTAATGCACTTAGTGTTGAGTTACGCATACCGTGCTCTTTAATATTTGCACGTAGTGTATCCCAGTCAAGATGAAGTGGCTCATCACAAATTTTATCTAAATCACGTTTGTACGTATCTGTTGGCATAATGCCTTGAGAGTACGTTGTTTCGTTAAACTTAGGACATGCGCCACGCTCTTTAGCAAGCTCGTTTGATGCCTTCATTAAGTAATATTGAATAGCTTCAAAGGTTTTATGTGTTAATGCATTTGCGCTACCATCTGAATAACGCTTACCGTTTTTAGCTAGGTAGTAAGCGTAGTTAATTACGCCTATACCTAACGTTCGACGACCCATAGTTGCATTTTTAGCCGCCGGTACAGGGTAGTCTTGGAAATCAAGTAAGTTATCAAGTGCGCGTACTGCAAGTTCAGCTAGCTCTTCAAGCTCATCAAGTGACTCTATTGCACCTAAGTTAAACGCAGACAGTGTACAAAGGGCAATTTCGCCTTCTTCGTCATTTACGTTGTTAAGTGGCTTAGTTGGCAATGCAATTTCTAAACATAAGTTAGATTGGCGAATTGGCGCAACTTTAGAAATGAATGGGCTGTGTGTATTACAGTGATCAACATTTTGTAAATAAATACGACCTGTACTTGCACGTTCTTGCGCAAACATAGAGAAAAGCTCAATGGCTTTAATACGTTTTTTACGAATAGACTCGTCTTGTTCGTATTTTACGTAAAGTGCGTCAAACTCAGCTTGGTCTTCAAAAAATGCATCGTAAAGGCCAGGCACATCTGATGGGCTAAATAATGTAATGTAGTCATCTTTAATTAAACGAGAATACATTAGTTTATTAAACTGTACGCCGTAATCAAGGTGACGAACGCGGTTGTCGTCTACACCACGGTTATTTTTAAGTACAAGTAGGTTCTCTACTTCTAGATGCCAAAGCGGGTAGAACAAAGTTGCAGCGCCGCCGCGTACACCACCTTGCGAACAACTTTTAACGGCTGTTTGAAAGTGCTTATAAAAAGGAATACAACCTGTATGGTACGCTTCGCCGTTACGAATATGGCTACCTAAAGCACGAATTCGACCAGCGTTAATACCAATACCTGCGCGTTGTGATACGTATTTAACGATTGCAGACGATGTAGCGTTAATTGAATCAAGGCTGTCGCCACATTCAATTAATACACACGAGCTAAACTGGCGAGTAGGCGTACGTACACCTGACATAATTGGCGTTGGTAGAGATATTTTAAATAATGATACCGCGTCGTAAAAACGTTTGATGTAATCAGTACGTGTTTCACGTGGGTAGTCTGAAAATAAGCTTGCTGCTACTAAAATATATAAAAACTGTGCACTTTCGTATATTTCACCCGATACACGGTTTTGAACGAGATACTTGCCTTCAAGCTGTTTTACAGCTGCGTAGCTAAAGTTAAGATCGCGAGAATGATCAAGGTATGCATCAAGCTCGTCTAATTCTTGCTCTGTGTAATCTACTAATAAGTGAGCATCGTAGCGTTTATCGCCAACCATTTTTGTTACGTGGTCAAATAAACGTGGTGGTTCAAATTGACCATACGCTTTTTTACGTAAATGGAATACAGCTAAACGTGCAGCTAAGTATTGATAATCAGGCGATTCTTTTGAAATCTGATCCGCTGCTGCTTTAATGATGGTTTCGTGGATGTCTTTGGTACGAATACCGTCGTAAAACTGAATGTGCGATTTTAATTCAACTTGCGAAACCGAAACGTTGTTTAAACCTTCGGCGGCCCATTCAATAACGCGATGGATCTTATCCAGATCAAGTGGCTCTTTGCGCCCGTCACGTTTGCTTACAGATAACTGTTGGTTCATTTGCCTGTATTCCTTGGGAATTATGTATTTTGACCAATGCTTTATACCTCGCCGAAGCAAGGTACATACTCATTTATTATAGGTTTCACCGTATTGGCGAATTTAATTGAATAACATTTGGCCACAATATCTGGTGTTGTTCAATTTAGAGATCACAAGATAGTGTGGTCTGAGTTGTTTTGCAAGGGACATAATTGCCCCTATTTGTGGATAACTTTGGGATAACGCATTTGTGTTAGTAGACACTCACCTTCGAACAATCATTTAAGTTGAAATATGCAAAAATCAACTAATGATCTGCTAAATTTACGCATTTTAAAAATAAATTTTGACTGCTTTTTTTATCAGCAAGCTTTGTGTGAAAACTAACACAATCACAATATATAGTGTTTAATAATTAACATGACACTATATATGGTTAAAACCGTCAATTGGACTTAGCCAGTTAAAATTGGCTTCCCAAGCTATCGCTTCATCTCTACTTGGGATGTAACCCCAAAGAGCCGTTGCGGTATGCATACCTGCCGCTTTGCCTGCTTGTATGTCTCGCTGCGCATCACCAATGTATAAACAGCGCTTTGGTTCTACTTGCATGAGCTTTGCACAGTGTAGCAGTGGTAAAGGTGATGGCTTAGCTTCAGTTAAGGTGTCGCCACTTATTACTACACTGGCATTTTTCAATGCAGGAATAGCTGCCACTAAAGGATCGGTTAAAAAGCCAGGCTTATTAGTCATGATCCCCCATTTGATCTTTTTCTGATCAAGGGTGATAAGTAACGATTCAACACCGCTGAAGCAATGCGTGTGCTTTGCTATGTTTGCAGCGTACTCGTTAACTAATTGCTTTATAAGCTCGCTTTGGTGTTGTTTGTCCCATAATTCTTTAAAACCAGCCTCTAATAATGCGCCTGCGCCGTTAGATGCCGCGGGACGGTATATATCACTACTAACAGGTTCTATTTCATTGCTAATAAGGACTGCGTTTAAAGCGGCACCTAAATCATCAGCGGTGTCGAGTAGGGTGCCGTCTAAATCAAATAAAAATGCATCGTACTCTATAAGGGGATGAGGGGCTTGAGAGTTAGCCATTAAGCTAACTTCTCAAAATAAAGTATGTAATTTACGCTAACGTCACTATTGAGCGTATATTGCTTTGATAGTGGGTTATAAGAAAGCCCTGTACTTGCACGGACTTTTAAACCGGCTTGCTCTGCCCATGCAATAAGCTGTGCAGGTTTTATAAACTTTTTATGGTCGTGTGTACCTTCAGGTACCATTTTTAAAAGTTTTTCAGCGCCAACAATGGCGTATAAATATGCTTTAGGTGTTTTGTTAAGGGTTGAAAAAAACACATCCGCGCCTGGTTTGGCAAGTGCGGCTACAGCATGAATGATAGAAGCTGGGTCGGGTACGTGCTCAAGCATTTCCATACAGGTTATTACATCAAAGCGCTCTGGGTTTTGCGAAGCAAACTCTTCTGCCGGTATTTTTATGTAATCTACATTTACGCCTGTCTCTAAACTATGCAATTTAGCAACAGTTAACGGCTCTTGACCCATGTCGATACCGGTTACTTTTGCGCCCATGCGTGCCATGCTTTGGCTTAAAATACCGCCACCACAGCCAACGTCGAGTGTTTCTTTATCGAATAAGCCTTGCGTTTTGTTTGCTATAAAGTCTAGTCGTAACGGGTTAATTTCGTGAAGAGGTTTGAATTCTCCGTCTAGGTCCCACCAACGCTCAGCGATGGCTTCAAATTTTGCTATTTCTGCGTGATCTACATTTTGATGTTCGGTCATAAAATACTTCCTCGTCAATCTGAGGCCATTATATAGGGCTAAATTGATAAATCGCAAAGTTTTGCGCCTGTAAATTAAAATTAATTGTGATAGCATGGCTGTTAGAAATAATAACAATACTCTTAATACCCAATACCGGGTTGTTGAGAGCTGATACTGAAGGAATGTGATATCAAATGACTGATCTCGCCAATGAAATTCTGCCAGTCAATATTGAAGACGAGTTAAAAAACTCCTACTTAGATTACGCAATGAGCGTAATCGTAGGACGTGCATTACCAGACGTACGTGACGGCTTAAAACCTGTTCATCGCCGCGTTTTGTTTGCAATGAACGAGCTTAGTAATGACTGGAACAAGCCTTACAAAAAATCGGCCCGTGTGGTCGGTGACGTAATCGGTAAATACCACCCACACGGCGACAGTGCAGTTTATGACACGATAGTTCGTATGGCTCAGCCATTCTCACTGCGTTATATGCTTGTAGATGGCCAAGGTAACTTCGGTTCGGTTGATGGTGATTCAGCAGCGGCAATGCGTTATACAGAAGTACGTATGGCAAAAATGTCGCATGAGTTATTAGCCGATCTTGAAAAAGAAACGGTTGATTTCGTTCCTAACTACGATGGCACAGAGTTCATCCCTGATGTTTTACCTACGAAAGTTCCTAATTTATTAGTGAATGGTTCGTCGGGTATTGCGGTAGGTATGGCTACAAATATACCACCACATAACTTAACTGAAGTTGTAAATGGGTGTTTGGCACTTATTCAAAATCCTGATTTAACTATTTTAGAGTTAATGGATTATATCCCTGGTCCTGATTTCCCAACGGCTGCAATTATCAACGGTAAGAAGGGCATTGAACAAGCCTACTTAACTGGCCGTGGTAAAGTGTACATGCGTGCACGCGCCGACATCGAAACCGATGAAAAAACAGGTCGTGAAACAATTATCGTTCACGAAATTCCTTATCAAGTTAACAAAGCTCGCTTAATTGAAAAAATTGCTGAGCTAGTTAAAGATAAGAAAATTGAAGGTATTAGCGCGCTACGAGATGAATCTGATAAAGACGGTATGCGTATCGTTATTGAGATTAAACGTGGTGACGTAGGCGAAGTTATTTTAAATAACTTGTATTCACAAACTCAGTTACAAACTGTGTTTGGTATGAATATGGTTGCTTTAATTAATAACCAACCTAAGTGTTTTAATTTAAAAGAAATGCTTGAAGAGTTTATTATTCACCGCCGTGAAGTAGTAACTCGTCGTACCGTGTTTGATTTACGCAAAGCGCGTGACCGTGCTCACACGCTTGAAGGTTTAGCGATTGCGCTTGCAAACATTGACCCAATTATCGAACTTATTCGTAAATCCCCTACACCAGCTGAAGCTAAAATTGCCTTAACAGCACGTCCGTGGGAATTAGGTCATGTACAAGGTATGCTTGAGAAAGCAGGCGAAGATAATGTAGCCCGTCCAGATTGGCTTGCTGCTGATTTAGGTATTCGCGACGGTCAATACTATATTTCTGAGCAACAAGCTCAAGCAATTCTAGATTTGCGTTTACACAAGCTTACTGGTCTTGAACACGAAAAAATCTTAACTGAATATCAATCGTTATTAGAGCTAATTGCTGAACTACTTTATATTTTGGCGACTCCTGAGCGTTTAATGGAAGTTATTCGTGATGAGCTAGTTGAAATTAAAGCGCAGTATGGCGATGAACGTCGTACTGAGATTAATGCAGCGGCTCACGATATCAGCCTTGAAGACTTAATTACTGAAGAAAACGTTGTAGTAACGCTTTCTCACGAAGGGTATGTGAAGTATCAGGCATTGTCTGATTACGAAGCACAGCGTCGTGGTGGTAAAGGTAAGTCAGCAACGAAGATGAAAGATGAAGATTTCATCGAACGTCTTTTAGTTGCAAATACACACGACACGATTTTATGTTTCTCTACAGCGGGTCGTTTATATTGGCTTAAAGTGTATCAGTTACCACTAGCAAGTCGTGCAGCGCGCGGTAAGCCAATTGTTAACTTGTTACCACTTGAAGCAGATGAACGTATTACTGCTATATTGCCAGTACGCGAGTACGCTGAAGATAAATACATCTTTATGGCAACTGCATTCGGTACAGTTAAGAAAACACCATTAACGGCTTACAGTCGTCAACGAGCTAGCGGTATCATTGCTGTTAACTTAAATGATGGCGATAGCTTAATTGGTGTTGATATTACCGATGGTAGCAACGAGATTATGTTGTTCACTGATGCTGGTAAAGTAGTACGCTTTAAAGAAGCTGAAGAAACAACCGTTGTTGATGAAAACGGTAACCCAGTACTTGATGAAGAAGGCAACCCTGAGATTCGTTTCAAAGGTGTTCGCCCAATGGGTCGTACGGCTACAGGTGTTCGTGGTATTAAAATGCCAGACGAGCAACGCGTAGTATCGTTAATTGTACCAAAAACTGACGGTGCTATTTTAACGGTAACTGAAAATGGTTACGGTAAGCGTACACAACTTGAAGATTACCCATCTAAGAGCCGTGCAACACAAGGTGTTGTATCTATCAAGGTGAGTGAACGTAACGGTGCTGTTGTTGGTGCTGTTCAAGTTGACGATAACGACGAAATAATGATTATTTCAAATCGTGGTACCTTAGTACGAACTCGCGTTAATGAAGTTTCTACGGTTGGACGTAACACGCAAGGTGTTATTTTGATCAGAACTATTGACGAAGAGCAAGTAGTTGGTTTACAACGTATAGAAGAGATTGAAGTTACAGAAAGTGACTTAATTGATATTGAAGACGTTGAAACAGTAGATACGGTTATTGATGAAGTAGCGGATGATAATCCTCCTTCAGAATAATTGATATTGAAAAAGCGGCCTTGGCCGCTTTTTTTAATGTTGTTGAAAAAAATTAATAGAGTGTGAAATTATATTCATTCATTAAATTTTAAAGGTTTAGCGGATTGGTATTAAATGTTCATACTTAGTAGTTAAATTACTGGAATGAGGCAAAGGTAATGAGTAAATATAATTTTTGTGCGGGGCCAGCTATGCTTCCGCAAGCGGTTATGAAAAAAGCGCAAAAAGAGTTTCTAGATTGGCAAGACCTAGGTGTGTCTGTGATGGAAATTAGCCATCGTAGTAAAGAGTTTTTGGCGCTTACAGCTAAATGTGAAGCCAGCCTTCGCCGTCTAATGAATATTAGTGATGAATTTGAAGTGCTGTTTATGCATGGTGGTGGTCGTGGTCAGTTTAGTGCTGTGCCATTAAATTTACACCAAGAAGGCAAAACAGCGTTTTATTGCGAGAATGGCGTATGGTCGAAAAGCGCCAGAGATGAAGCGAATAAGTTCACTCAAACGTCTTTTACGGATGTCCGTAATGATGCAGATGGTGAGTTTTCAATTAAAGCCGTTGCTGACTGGGAATTACCAGAAGATGCTGCGTACATCCACTATTGCCCTAATGAGACTGTCGATGGCTTAGAGATTTTTGATGTACCTAGCCACCCAACAGCGCCGATTATTGCTGATATGTCTTCAACTATTTTATCGCGTGAGATAGACGTTAATAAATTTGATTTGATTTACGCTGGTGCGCAAAAAAATATCGGTCCATCGGGTATTTCAATTGTTATTGTTCGTAAAACATTACTTGAGCGCGAAGGTTTGCCAAAGCCTGGTATTTTAGATTACGCACTTGAAGCAAAGCAGGGCAGTATGTTTAATACCCCACCTACCTTTGCTTGGTATTTAGCGGCTGAAGTATTTGAATGGCTTGAAAGCAATGGTGGGGTAAAAGCCATGGAAGCACAAAATATTGCTAAAGCAGATTTACTGTATGATTTTATTGATAACTCAGACTTTTATTCAAATATTGTTGCTAAGCATTGTCGTTCACGCATGAATGTCCCATTTTGGTTAAATGATGAAAGCTTAAATAGCAAATTTGTTGCTCAATCAAGCGAGGCCGGTTTACTTGCACTTGAAGGGCACCGAATTGTGGGAGGCATGCGCGCAAGTATCTATAACGCAATGCCACTTGAAGGTGTTCAAGCACTTGTGGACTTTATGGCTGCATTTGCAAAGGAGCACAGCTAATGGAGCAGCTTCGTTTAGAGCCCATTTCACGTGTAAATGGGACTGTTACTCTGCCTGGCTCAAAAAGCTTATCGAACAGAATTTTATTATTAGCAGCACTTGCAAGCGGTACCACCGTTGTAGAGAACTTACTTGATAGTGATGATATTCGTCATATGTTGGGTGCTCTGAAGCTTTTAGGTGTAAATGTAACACTTAATGAAGAACGCACTGTAGCTACTGTAGAGGGTGTTGGTGGTGTGTTTAAAACACCAAGTGAACCATTATTTTTAGGTAATGCAGGTACTGCTTATCGACCTTTGACAGCAGTGCTTGCGGCTGTAAGTGGCGAATATGAGTTAATAGGCGAGCCACGCATGGAAGAGCGTCCGATAGGGCACTTAGTTGATGCTCTACAAACACTTGGTGGCGATGTTACCTATACAAAACATAAAGATTATCCACCTTTAAAAATCGTAGGCGGCCAAATCAATGGCGGTGAAGTTGAAATTGATGGCAGTATTTCAAGTCAGTTTTTAACTGCCTTGTTAATGGCAGCACCTTTATTTAACGGCGATACAAATATAACTATTAAGGGTACTTTAGTATCTAAGCCTTATATTGATATTACGTTAGGTGTTATGGCGCGCTTTGGTATTGATGTTGAGCACAGTGACTATGTAACTTTTAACGTTAAAGGTGGTCAACAGTATCAATCAGTCGAGCGTATTATGGTTGAAGGTGATGCTTCATCGGCTTCTTATTTCGTTGCAGCCGCAGCGATTGCCGGTGGCGAGATAGAAATTAAAGGTGTTGGCGCTAAATCGGTTCAAGGAGATATAGGCTTTGCTAAAGTAATGGAGCAGGTTGGCGCTAAAATTGATTGGTATGATGAGCGCTTAGTTGTTCGCAAAGGCGAGCTTAATGGCGTAGATATAGATGCGAATGCAATTCCTGATGCTGCTATGACCCTTGCAACAGTTGCTTTATTTGCTAAAGGTAAAACTGCTATTCGTAATATTTATAACTGGCGCGTTAAAGAAACAGACCGTTTGTACGCAATGGCAACTGAGCTTAGAAAAGTAGGCGCTGAAGTTGTAGAGGGTGAGGATTTTATAGAAATTACTCCACCTGAACATTTTAATGATGTTGCTATAGATACTTACGACGATCACCGTATAGCTATGTGTTTTGCTATGGTTGCCGTAGGCGGAAAGCCAATAACGATTAATGATCCAAAGTGTACTTATAAAACATTCCCTACATTTTTCAATGTTTTAGCATCAGTCAGTGAATAAGCTATTTAGAAGTAATTACAAAAGTTACACACTAATAGCAGATATATTTTAATAACTGACGTATAATGTCGCGGTTTATTTAGGTGTGCATTGCAGGAGGTTTTAAATGCAGGCGTTATTAATGCCCGTGATCACCGTTGATGGCCCAAGTGGTTCAGGTAAAGGAACTGTTTGTCGCTTGTTAGCCGACAAGTTAGGGTGGGATGTATTAGATAGCGGTGCGATTTATCGCGTTTTATCTTTAGCTGCACTTCATCACCAAATTGCATTAGACAATGAAGAAGGGCTTGTCCCTCTTGCTGCAAATTTAGATGTGCAGTTTTTGGTAGATAGCCAGACTAATGCAGGAAAAGTTATTTTAGAAGGCGAAGATGTAACCACTACTATTCGTAACGAAGAAGTAGGCGCTGCAGCGTCAAAGGTTGCAGCATTACCTCGCGTTCGTGAAGCATTATTACGTCGCCAGCGTGCATTTCGTAGTGAAAATGGCTTAATCGCCGATGGTCGTGATATGGGCACTGTCGTTTTTCAAGATGCTCCGTTAAAAATATATTTAACAGCAAGTGCAGAAGAGCGTGCTCGTAGACGCTTTGTTGAGTTGAATACGCGCGGTCTTGATGTTACACTAAGTGGTCTATTACAGGACATTCAAGCTCGTGATGAGCGCGATATGAATCGTGCCGTTGCTCCGCTTGTACCTGCAGAAGATGCTATTGAGATCGATACTAGCGAACTTAATGCACAGCAAGTGTTTGATAAGGTAATAACTTTATTAGATATTGCAATCTCTGAAGGTAAGCTTCCTAAACGAAGCTAAAACACATTTTATGCGCCAGCAGGATGCCAGTGCTATTTTAACAACCCCATGCAGCATGGTTGCTTATTGGTATAATATATAGAGACGTATATTCGTATGTCAGAAAATTTTGCGCAGTTATTTGAAGAAAGCTTAAAGGGTTTTGAAGCAGAGCAAGGCTCTATCGTTAAAGGTACAGTAATCTCAATCGAGAACAACATTGTACTTGTAGATGCTGGTCTTAAATCAGAAAGTGCTATCCCTGCTGAGCAGTTCAAAAATGCTGCTGGTGAACTTGAAGTTGCTGTTGGCGACGAAGTAGATGTTGCACTAGATGCAATTGAAGACGGTTTCGGTGAAACTATTCTTTCTCGTGAGAAAGCTAAGCGTCACGAAGCATGGATCCGTCTTGAGAAAGCATGTGAAGAGCAAGAGACTGTTACTGGTGTTATCAACGGTAAAGTTAAAGGCGGTTTCACAGTTGAAGTTGATTCAATCCGTGCTTTCCTACCTGGTTCACTTGTTGATGTTCGTCCAGTACGTGACACAACTCACCTTGAAGGCAAAGAGCTTGAATTTAAAGTAATCAAGCTTGACCAAAAACGTAACAACGTTGTTGTTTCACGTCGTGCAGTTATCGAATCTGAAAACTCACAAGAACGTGAAGAGCTTCTTGCTAACCTTGTTGAAGGCCAAGAAGTTAAAGGTATCGTTAAGAACCTTACTGACTACGGTGCATTCGTTGACCTTGGTGGTGTTGATGGTCTACTACACATTACTGATATGGCTTGGAAGCGTGTTAAGCACCCTTCAGAAATCGTTAATGTTGGCGACGAAATCGCAGTTAAAGTTCTTAAATTCGACAAAGATAAAACTCGTGTATCTCTAGGCCTTAAACAGCTTGGTGAAGATCCATGGGCAGCTATCGCTGGTCGTTACCCAGAAGGTTCTAAACTTTCTGGTCGTGTTACTAATCTTACAGATTACGGCTGTTTCGTGGAAATCGAAGAAGGCGTTGAAGGTTTAGTACACGTTTCTGAAATGGATTGGACTAACAAAAATATCCATCCTTCAAAAGTTGTTAGCTTAGGCGACACTGTTGAAGTTATGGTTTTAGAAATTGACGAAGAACGTCGTCGTATTTCTCTTGGTCTTAAGCAATGTATTGCTAATCCTTGGCAGGAATTTGCTCGTCTACAAAACAAAGGCGATCAAGTTACTGGTAAGATCAAATCAATCACTGACTTCGGTATCTTTATCGGTCTTGACGGTGGTATTGACGGTCTTGTACACCTTTCAGACATTTCTTGGAATACACCTGGCGAAGAAGCTGTACGTGAATTCAAGAAAGGCGACGAAATCACTGCTATCGTATTGCAAGTTGACCCAGAGCGTGAACGTATCTCTCTAGGTGTTAAGCAAATCGAAGCTGACCCATTCAATAACTACCTTGATGCAAACAAAAAAGGTGCTATTGTTAAAGGTAAAGTGACTGAAGTTGATGCGAAAGGCGCAACTGTTGAACTTATCGAAGGCGTTGAAGGTTACATCCGTGTAGCTGATATCGCTCAAGAGCGCGTTGAAGATGCAACTACTGTTGTTTCTGTAGGCGACGAGATTGAAGTTAAATACGTTGGTGTTGATCGTAAGAACCGCACTTTAAGCTTATCTGTAAAAGCTCTTTTCGAAGCAGAAGAGAAAGAAGTACTAGAGAAGCTTAAGAAAGAAGAGCCAGTGTTTGAAAACGCAATGGCAGCTGCTTTCGCAAATGCACAAAAAGACTAATATATAATTAGTTTTTAGTTGGAAGGGCATTTTTTGCCCTTCCTATATCTCTTTTTAAGGAAACGCTATGACTAAGTCAGAACTGATAGAAACACTTGCGGAACAACACGCACACGTTCCAGTGAAAGATGTTGAGAATGCTGTAAAAGAAATTCTTGAACAAATGGCCGGCTCATTATCTACTTCAGATCGTATTGAGATCAGAGGTTTTGGTAGTTTCTCTTTGCATTTCCGCGCTCCTCGCACAGGTCGTAATCCTAAGACTGGCGACACAGTTGAGCTTGAAGGAAAGCATGTACCTCATTTTAAACCAGGCAAAGAATTACGCGACCGCGTAAATGAAAGCATTGCCTAGTTAACTTAGTGGAGTAGTTACTTGTTCAAGGTATTAAAAATTATTCTGGTTGCACTATGCCTTATCAGTGCATTTGTATTAGGGTCACAAAACCCACAGTTAGTACAAATAAATTATATTATAGCCAGTAATACATTACCTTTAGCTGTAATAATAAGTATCTGCTTTTTATTAGGTGTTTTAATTGGTTGTTTTATTAGCTTTAAATTGTTTTCGCAATTAAAGTGGCAAAACTACCGCTTAAAAAAGCAATTAGCGCCTGAAAAAGATAAAAAAAAGCTTGCCGCGAATAAAGACACCTAACTATGATTGAGCTTTTGTTTTTACTATTACCTGTTGCCGCTGGTTACGGTTGGATTATGGGTAAAAATAGTGCCAAAAACCAAGCTCATCAACTTAATCGTCAGATCACTTCTGAATACAGCAAAGGCTTAAAGTTTCTACTCGACAGAGAAGAAGACCAAGGCTTAGAGCACTTAATTAATTTGCTTGAAGTTTCAGCTGACTCTGTTGAACACTATTCTACACTTGCTACTATGTTTCGCCGTAGAGGTGAACTAGACCGCGCAATAAAAATCCATGAACTTCTTTTAAAACACCCAAGCTTAAATGAACAACAAGCTGCAACTAGCCGTTTAGAACTTGCCGAAGATTACATAATGGCTGGTCTACTAGATAGTGCAGAAGAGCACTTAGTTTGGTTAGTTAAAGCAGGGCATGTAGAAGCGCTAGATCCTATTATTACTTTATACTCGCAAACCCGTGAATGGGAAAAAGGCATCAACATGTTTGAAGCCCACAGCGAGCTATTTGCAAAAGAACAACAATTTAAAGCGATCGCTAATTTTTATTGTGAGTCGGCTTTAAGTGAAAATACACCTCAACTAATGAGAAAAGCGATTAGCTTAAATTATAAAGCCGTACGTCCGCTTTACGAGTTAGGGTTAGTTGCTTACGCGAAAGAAGATTACGTTAAAGCTATTTATTACTGGCGTGAGCTAGTATCACAATTCACTTTGTTTGCGCCGTTGTTTATTGATGAGCTAGCTCACAGCTATAAACAATTAAATCTAACGCATCAATTTCATGAGTTAGTCAGTGACTTGTTAGAGAAGGGCGGTGTATTAATTAAAATAAAACATTGCCAAGCATTACTTGAGCAAGGACACACTAAACAAGCCTTTGAATTTCTAACTGATAGCTTAAAACGTCAACCTACTATTCGTGGTTTCAGTTTTTTACTGCAATTAATGGGTGACCAAAACAAAAATACTAAAGAAGTACTTAACGAAATTGATAAGCTTGTAACGTCTTATATTGCTACAAAACCTGATTTTCAATGTCAGCACTGTGGTTTTACGAGCTACACCATATATTGGAATTGCCCTTCTTGTAAGCATTGGGAAACCATTGTTCCAAGTCGAGGCTTAGACGGATTTTAATAACCCCTTAAATAATATCGGATTTAACTATGATAATTTTAGCAAATTAAACTGAGAGTTTACTGGGTTGGAATTTTTTGATGTTGTGTCTATATAAATTTCTCTACACCTTCTCTCAAATTACCAGCTAGCACTATTGCATTAAATCTATTTAAACAATTACTTTATATCAATTCGCTTATTAAGTGGTCTGTTTTGAGGTAAGAAAATTGTGTCGATAACAAGGCAAGAATTTCGTTATTTTATTGTTGTATATCAGAAATTTTTAAGCAGTTAGCGTCAAATTTAGTCCTTCAAATTGATTAAGTATTATTGCGGATTGGTATTATAGCCATACATTAGGATAGTCATGTCTTTCGAACACTCAAAAAAAATTCTTATAGCATTAGATTACGATGACCAAGAGGTTGCTTTAAACTTTGTTAAACAACTTTCTCCTGATACATGTCGTCTTAAAATAGGCAAAGAGATGTTTACTTATTTTGGACCTACATTCGTTAAAGAGTTAATTGATTTAGGTTTTGATGTTTTTCTAGATTTAAAGTTTCATGACATCCCTAATACAGTAGCTAAAGCTGTTACTGCTGCGGCTAAAATGGGTGTGTGGATGGTAAATGTTCATGCTTCTGGTGGTTTTGAAATGATGAGCAAAGCTAAATCGGCTCTAGAACAGTTTGGCGATAAAGCGCCATTACTTATCGCTGTTACTGTATTAACAAGCATGGATGAAACAGAATTAAAGCGCTTAGGCGTTGATAAATCAGCTCAAGAGCAAGTTATATATTTAGCTAAGCTTGCAAAGGAAGCTGGGCTTGATGGCGTTGTGTGTTCTGCACAAGAAGCAAAAGCCTTAAAAACAGAGTTAGGTGAGAGTTTTAAGCTTGTTACGCCAGGTATACGTCCTGAAGGGAGTGATGCGGGTGATCAAAAGCGTATCATGACTCCTAAGCAAGCAATTGATGCAGGAAGTGATTATTTAGTTATAGGTCGACCTATTACTCAGGCGGATAATCCCGTAAAAGTGCTTAGTGATGTTAATAAATCCATAGCGTAATTTAACAAAAAGCAGCAATATAGTGCTAAAACCCCTTACTGCATGTGTATTTTATGTTACATTATTAGTATTAATGATGTAGTAGGGGGTTTGCTTTGAAGTTATTATTAGGTTTCATAATTATTATTGTTGCGGGTTTTTCGGTAAATAAGTACGTCTTTTCTAATAAAGCATATGATGATGTTACATCAGTAACAGATATAATTTCGAACTATCCTATTAATATGTTCGATTTTAAACAAACAATGCGAGATTATGCACACCACCTGTGTTACAAAAATGAGGATACACTGATATCTCAGCATATAACGGTAACTGATTGCATATCTAAGCTTGATGATAAAAAAACAGAATGCGAAAAGAAGGTTTTTCGTTTGGCACCGCTTAACCTAGAGTCAAAGGGTGAAGTGCTTGATTATTCAAGGCAATATACGCAATGTACATTGCCTTATAAGTACATTCTAGGTTAATTACAAACAGATAATATTAGTAATTAAAGCCTATTATTTATGATTAAGATCTTAAGCGAATGGATTTCGCTTCAATATCTATTAACTCTTGTTTGAATAATCCACCAATTGCTTTTTTATAGTTAGCTTTACTAGTAGAAAACATCTTTTTAATCGCTTCAGGTTCGGACTTATCGCCTAATGGAATAACTCCACCTTCGTTTTTAAGTTTTTGCATAATAGTTTCACCAAGGTCACTTACTTTACCCATCCCCGGCTTTTCTAGTACAACATCAATTTTTCCGTCTTCACGTACTTTTTGAATGAACCCTTTAAGCTTTTGACCCACAAATAAGCTTTTAAATACCATATTGTAGAAAACAACACCAAAGTGCGATTCTTCAATTAATACCTTGTAGCCAATATCTGTTTTACCAGCAACAATTAAATCCACTTCTTGTAAGTGCGTATACTGCGGCTCATCTTTAGATAGAAAGCGATTAAAGTTGTTTGATGCACAAATACGTTGGCTTGCATTATCAAGGTACAAACGAACTAAATATGAGTGACCTTCTTGCATACGTGGTTTTTGTTCGTTAAATGGGGTTAGTACATCTTTTTCAAGACCCCAATCTAAAAACGCACCAATACTATTAATTTCTTTAACGCGAAGCAGGGCATATTCACCTACTTGTGCGTGTGGCTTTTTAGTTGTGGCAGTTGCTAAGTTAGCGTTGTCTAAGAAGATAAATACACTAATGCTATCGCCCGCTTCAAGCTCATGTTTAATTTCTTGTTTTGGTAAAAACACTTCACCTAAATCATGACCGTCTAAGTAAGCACCTTCGTTACTCACTTCTTTTACAAATAATGTTTGTGTGGTTCCTAGGTAACTCATAATTATTCCTGCTCAGTCTTTTTTTTACGGCGCATTGGTGTGTCGCCATCAATGTTCATTGGTGCTTTAATAGGTGCTGTTGGCTTTTTAGGTTTGGCTTTGCGTTTAAATACAGGTTTTTTAACAGCGGCGGATTTTTCTTTAGATTTATCCCACGTTGCTTCAGGCTTTTTCTCTTTAATACCTTTAAACTTGGCTTTTAAACCTTCGACACTTGCAAATACAAGCTCATCGTTCAAAAACGATTTAATAGCTAAATAGCTTGCCCAGTCTTTAGGTCCAACAAGCGATAAAGCATTACCTTTAAAACCAGCACGGCCTGTACGGCCAATGCGGTGTACATATTCTTCAGCGTGTTTTGGCAAATCAAAGTTAATAACATGCGTTACACTTAGTAAATCTAAACCACGAGATGCAACATCGGTTGTGATTAATATTTTAAAGTTTTCGCGACTAAATGAATCCATTATATCTAAACGTTTATTTTGCGTTAAGTCACCTGCAAGCGCTACAGACTTAAAGCCTTTAGCATTGAGCGCCTCACTCAAACGACTCGTGTCAGAACGCGTTGCCGTGAAAATAATGCACTGCCCAACATCATCTTGATTCAAAAAGTGCTCTAATAGCGCTTCTTTATGATCAAGATGATCGGCAAGGTATAACGTTTGTTTAATATCGCTATGTTGCTCGTTCGCTGCACTTAGCGTAATTTGCTTTGGCTTTTTTAATAGATTACGTGATAGAGCGTCTACTTGCGCATGGTCAAGTGTTGCAGAAAACAATAACGTTTGGCGTAAACGGTGATTAGCTTGCTCGTTAATCATTTTCAATTGCTCAGTAAAGCCTAAATCTAATATACGATCGGCTTCATCAAAAATAAGCAGTTCTAGCCCACTCAATTGTAAAGATCGTTTTGTAATGTGATCGGCTAAACGCCCAGGTGTAGCAACTACAAATTGTGGATCATTTCTAAGTGCTTTTATTTGGTCATTAAAGTTCTCGCCGCCAAGTATTTTTACGGCCTTAATGGCTGTGCCTGCAATTAATAAACGCAGCTGAGTAAATACTTGCGTAGCAAGCTCACGCGTAGGAGCAACAATAAGTACACGAGGATCGCGTTTACTGAGTGCTTTTTGTTTCATAACCCTTTGTACAGCAGGTAATAAAAACGCCAAGGTTTTGCCCGACCCTGTTTTCGACTGAGCGAAAATGTCATGCCCTGCAAGTGCGGTAGGCACTGCATGCGCTTGAATATCGGTGGGCTGGGTGATCCCTTGATGTGCTAACTGTGTTTCAAGGCGTGTATCAATCCCAAGATCAGTAAACTGCAATGTGTGTTTCTCCAAAATAAGCAAATTAAGTCTATAAATTTATCAGCGCATTATAGCTTACACAGATAGGTCGCTAACAGTAAAAACCAATCTATAGCGCTATTTTTTGCAATTAAACTAAAAAAGCGTAAAATACGCGCCCCATATGCGCCGGATTTACGATTCGGTAAATGCCAATTGTGGCAACTAAAAGCAAAATAGGAAATAAGATGACGGCAGTTCATAAAAATGATGTGACAAAGGACCACTTTGTAGTGTGTGCAATGTATAAGTTTGTGGCTTTACCTGAGTATGAAGCCCTTAGAAAGCCATTACTTGAGGTAATGGAAGCAAACGAGGTTCGTGGTACTTTACTTATTGCAGCTGAAGGTATTAACGGTACGGTTTCTGCAAAACGTGAAGGCATAGATAATCTATTAGCCTGGCTTGATGAGCAACCTAATTTAAAAAATATCGTAACAAAAGAATCTTACGATGATGAATGCCCGTTTTACCGTACTAAAGTAAAATTAAAAAAAGAAATTGTAACTATGGGGGTTGAAGGTGTAGACCCTCTAAAAGTTGTAGGTAGTTATGTTAAGCCTAATGAATGGAATGCGTTAATATCAGATCCTGACGTTATACTTATTGATACTCGTAATGATTACGAAATAGAAATAGGTACTTTTCAAAACGCAGTCGATCCAAACACTAAAACATTTCGTGAGTTTCCTCAGTGGGCAAAAGAAAACTTAGACCCTGAAAAACATAAAAAAGTGGCTATGTTTTGTACTGGCGGTATTCGCTGTGAAAAATCAACTGCGTATATGAAAGAGCAAGGCTTTGATGAGGTATATCATCTTGAAGGTGGTATTTTAAAATACCTAGAAGAAGTGCCAAAAGAAGAAACAATGTGGGAAGGCGAGTGTTTTGTATTTGATAATCGTGTAGCGGTTGATCACGACTTACAAAAAGGTTCTTATGATCAATGTCACGCCTGTCGTATGCCAATTACAGAAGAAGAAAAATTAAAGCCTGAATACATGGAAGGTGTATCTTGCCATCATTGTATTGAAGAAGTAACGGATGAACAGCGGACACGCTTTGCTGAACGCCAAAAACAGATTGAGCTCGCGCAAGCGCGTGGTGAAGGCCACATTGGTAGCGAAGCACAGGCAGTTTTACAGCAACGTAAAGAGGCTAAAAAAGCGCAAAAGGATGCTCAGCGCGGTAAATAACATTTATTAATGAATACTTTTATCAGCCCAGCTTATGCTGGGCTTTTTAGTTTTAACTGTCACTTGTATTTTTTGTTAGTTTTACCTAAATTGGTATCACCTACGTAAACTCATCCTATTGTTTTGCTAATTTATCGTTCTAACCTATTTATTGATCAAACAGCTGTTAGACTTCGTACGGTAATGAAAATAATAATTAGTTAGGGTGTAACTTTGAAATCTCGAATTTTATTAATCAGTACATTAAGTGCTTTACTATTTGTAACTTTACCAGCATTAAGCGCTAATGTTGTGGTACAAAAAATAACATTAGAGCGTGCTAAGCAACAAGTACAAGCAGTTGGTAATACAGAGGCGATTCATTCAGTTATGTTATACCCAGCTGTGGGTGATAAGGTGACCGCTGTATACTTTAAACCTGGCGATAAAGTAAAAAAAGGCGATATGTTACTCGAGCTCGACTCTCGCAGGCAAAAAGCCGCGCTTGATGAGGCTAAAATTAAACTTGCCGATACGCAAAGAATATTAGAGCGATTACAGCAAAGCCAGGCTAAAGGAGCTGTGCCTAAAAGTGACGTAGACGACGCTAAAACAGTTGTTGAACTTGCAAAAGTTACTTTAACTCAAGCACAAACAGAGCTTGAAGATAGAAAAGTTATTGCACCTTTAAATGGTATTATGGGGCTAACAGATGTTGAGGTTGGCGATAGAATTTCTGAGCTTACTGAAATAGCGAGTATTGATGACACGAGTGACTTGTATATTAATTTTAATGCGCCAGAATCAGCCATATCTATGCTACGTAATAAAAGTAATATAACAGTATTTCCTTGGCAGTCAGAAAGCCCAATTAACGCTCAAATTGCTTATTTAGATTCTCGAATAAATCCTCAAACTCGTACTCTTCGTGTTAAAGCAAAACTTAACAATGCGAATGAGCAGTTTTTGCCGGGTATGAGCTTTAGAGTTCATATTGAAGTATTAGGTGATAATTACGCTGCAATACCAGAAGCTGCGTTACTGTGGGGAGCAACGGGTCCTTACGTATGGACAAGTGTTGATAATAAAGCCACACGCGTTGATGTAAAAATAGAGCAACGCCTTGCAGGTCGATTACTAGTATCGGGCCCATTAAAAGAGGGTGATATTTTAGTTATTGAGGGCGTCCAACGCCTACGAGCTAAGCAAGAACTAAGCTTTAACGCAATTGATTCAGATTCGCAGGAGTAGGTATGAAACAACAACCTATGATGCAAGATTTACCATCAATGGCTATTCGTCGCCCTGTGCTTATAGTTGTACTCAACTTACTAATTATTATTGCCGGGATTGCAGCTATTGCAGGGATTGAGGTTAGGGAACTCCCCGATGTAGATAGGCCGCGTATTACTGTTTCTGCACCATTTCCGGGTGGCTCACCAGAAACTGTAGACACTGAAGTAACCAGTAAACTAGAAGGCGCAGTAGCACGCGTAAGCGGTGTTAAATCAATACGAGCGCAAAGTGAAGAAGGAAATTCACGAATTGTCGTAGAGTTTAGGCCCGGAATTAATTTAGACGATGCAGCAAACGAAACGCGCGAATCGGTGGCACGTGTTCAACGAGATCTCCCCGAAGAAGTCGAGCGAGTATCCATTATTAAAGCCGATAACGATGCAGAAGCCGTTGTATCGTTAACCGTCTCTAGTGATAGTCTATCGCTTGAAGCACTTACTGAACGTGTTGATGTTGATTTAGCCCCGCAGTTTTTAACCATTCCAGGTGTTGCGGATGTACGCTTAAATGGTGATAGGGAACGAGTATTAAGAGTACGAATTGATCCTCTTAAACTAAGCAGCTTCAATTTAACGATTCCAGATGTTGCACAAGTACTTAGCCAAGCTCCGTTTGACGTGCCAGCAGGAAGTTTAAAATCAAACGATCAACAAATTATCGTACGGGCTGATGCTACATCAATAACACCAGAGCAAGTGGGCGACATTATAATTCAAGGTGATACCCGCATTAGCGATATTGCAGCTGTTTACTTTGGTCCCGCTGATCCACGTTCTATGGTAAGACTCAACGGTAAACCTGTTATAGGCATGGAGATAATTCGTCAAGCCCAATCAAATACGATAGAAATATCTGATGAAGTGTTAAAGCTCATCAACAGCATGCAAACGCGCTTTCCTGAAATGGAATTTACCCTTACGTCTGATGATGCACAGTTTATTAGAAGCTCAGTTGATGAAGTTATTTACTCTTTATTACTTACTGTGTTGTTAGTAATTGTAACGCTTTGGGTTTTTATCGGCTCTTGGCGTGCCACACTTGTACCTGCTTTTGCAATCCCCGTGGCGTTAATTGGCTCATTAGCACTGATTTGGGCACTTGGTTTTTCAATTAACATTTTAACTTTACTAGCCCTTGTACTTGCCACCGGTTTAATTGTAGATGATGCCATTGTAGTTAGTGAGAATATTCAGCGACAACGAGGATTAGGTTTAGGCAGACGTGCAGCTGCGGTAATAGGAACACGAGAAGTGTTTTTTGCGGTAATAGCAACAACTGCAGTACTTGCAGCTGTATTTATACCTATTGCATTTTTACCTTCAACCGCTGGGCGGCTGTTTAGAGAGTTTGGAGGTGTACTTGCAGGCGCCGTTATTATTTCAAGCTTTGTAGCTTTATCATTAGTACCAGCGCTAACTTCAAAGCTAAAACTAAAACAGGGTGGTTTTCATCCATTTGCTAAAGTAGGTCATTGGCTTGGTGGTATTTATACAAAATCAATTCACAAAGTGCTAGACCATGCGTGGGTTACATTTATAGCCTGTGTATTGGTAGCGGCTGGCTCAGGCGCTTTATATACAAGTTTAGATAGTGAATTACTACCAACAGAAGATCGTGGAAAAATACGTATATTTGCACGAGGCCCTGACGGTGTAGGGTTAAACTTTATGGATAGANAAGCCATAAAAATGGAAGATATTTTATTACCTTTTATTGATAGCGGCGAAATAGAATCAATTTATACGGTAGTTGGCCAATGGGATCCAAATATAGTATTTATCACTGTGCCATTAAAGCATTGGGATGAAAGAAATTTTACTCAACAAGAAATAATCAATAAAATTCGTCAGCCCTTGGGTGATATTCCCGGTGCACCAGCATTTCCAGGCGGTGCAAATAGTTTAAATTTACGTGGTCAAGGTGGCGGTGTTGAAATAGCCTTACTAGGTCAAGACTACCTACAAATATTTAAAGCTGCGCAGCAGTTTTCAGCGGCACTTGAAAAAGCAGTGCCTGAAGTTGCCCCTGTTCGTATTTCCTATCAGCCATCGCAACCACAGCTTAGAGTTAATATAGATAGACGGCGTGCGCAAGAGCTGGGTGTAGCGCTGAGCGACATAGCAATTACACTGAGAGCGGCTATTAACGGAGATGATGTTGAAGATTTAAACATAGGCGATCAATCCGTTCCTATAATGTTGCAAGCTCAAAATCAAACCATAAACGATCCGAGCGATTTAGCTAATTTATATATTAGAGCTGGCAATAACAGCTTAGTGCCATTAAGTAGTGTTGCTTATATCTCTGAAGAAGGTGTAGCAGCTGAACTTGAGCGACATGCACAGCGCCGCTCTATTGAGCTCAGTATGGAACTGCCCGAAGGATTAACTATCGCCTCTTTAGTAGATCAAATTAAGCAGGTGTCTGAGCAATCATTAGCGCCTGGTATTGCACTTGCGTTTAAAGGTGAAGCACTGACCTATGAGGAAACATCTAACGAAGTGCTTGTAACCTACGTATTGGCTTTTTTAATTGTATTTTTAGTTCTTGCTGCCCAGTTCGAAAATGTAAATAGTGCTGTCGTGGTTATGATAACCGTACCATTTGGTATTACATCTGCAATTTTAGCGCTTTATTTAACGGGGACATCGTTAAATATATACTCTCAAATCGGCTTAGTTATGCTGATTGGCTTAATCGCTAAAAACGCTATATTACTGGTTGAATTTGCCGACCAATTACGCGACCAAGGTTTATCTGTTAGAAAAGCTGTTGAGCAAGCTGCACTAGTACGTTTAAGACCCATTACAATGACTCTTATATCGACCTTGTTAGGTGCGTTACCATTAATTATGTCTACCGGTGCGGGCGCTGAAGCACGAAATGCAATTGGTTGGGTGGTGTTTGGTGGCCTAGCGCTCGCCGTATTATTTACCCTTTACCTTACACCTGTTATTTACTTAGGTTTAGCTCGCTTTACGACCCCTCGAGGCGATGAATCTAAAGAGCTCGAACAAGAGCTAGAAAAGCTAAATTAAAGTGTAATTAAAGCTAGACTCATTACTCTTTTAGCTTAAAAGAGTAATGAGTCTTAGTTATATCTTGATTGGCTATATTTGTTTGTTAAGATAGCCACCTAAGCATATACATGCCTTACTGTGTGGTCACAAGGAATCCCCTATGCAAGCCGAGCAAGTTGAAATCGCACAATTTTTAGCACAACATCCTCCTTTTGATGACTTACCTCAAAAAGCGCTTAATGAGCTAGCTCAACAAGTTGAAGTTGCTTACTTTAGAGCAAAAACAGATATTTTGAGTTTTGGACAAGATATATCTGATTTGTATGTAATTAGAAGTGGCTCTGTAGAAATGTATCGCCGTAATGGCGAGCTTTATAACCGTTTGGCTACCGCAGGTATATTTGGTCAAATGGGTTTATTGATGAACCGTAAGGTACGTTTTCCTGCAACAGCTCTTGAAGATACATTAGTATACTGCATAAATGTTGAGCTATTTAATCGTTACTGTGATGAGTTTGATGCGTTTGCTGATTACTTTGAAACAGATGGTAATGTGCGTTTACATCAGGCTATTGTTGAACAAGCTGATGGCAATGACCTTACAACTGCGAAAGTGAAATCATTAATTCACCGAGATGTAGTAACCGTAGATGCAACCTCTACAATACAAGATATCGCTAAATTAATGACCGAAGAGGCGGTTTCGTCTGTTTTGGTAACCGACGTAAATAAGCCTATAAACGATGATCCTGAGGAAGATGATGGACAAGTCGTTGGCATAATAACCGATAGGGATTTACGCTCAAAAGTAGTGGCTAAAGGCCTTGCCTTTAACACACAAGCAAAAGATATTATGTCGACTAACTTAGTGCTCTTAGACGCAAATGACTATATTTTTGAAGCAGTACTTGCCATGCTTAGAGATAATTTACATCACTTGCCTGTAGTACAAAAAAAGCGCCCTATAGGGGTTATCTCTCTCTCTGACATTTTACGTTACGAATCGCAAAGTAGTTTATTGCTTGTGCGCGGTATACTTGCTCAACAAACAATTGAGGATTTGGCACATTATGCGCGCCAGTTGCCCAACGTATTTGTTCGTATGGTCAACGAAGATGCAAACTCTCACATGGTTGGCACTGCCATGGCCGTTATCGGTCGTACATTCAAACAAAGATTGCTTGTATTAGCTGAAGAAAAGTTTGGTCCACCTCCCGTTCCTTATTGTTTTATTGCATTGGGCTCAATGGCTCGAGATGAGCAACTTATTGTAACGGATCAAGATAACGCGCTAATTTTAGATGACAGTTATGACGACGAAAAACATAACGAATATTTTCAAAATATCTCAGACTTTGTTTGTGATGGCTTAGCACAATGTGGCTATACGTATTGTGATGGAGAAATAATGGCGTCGTTCAAAAAGTGGCGTAAAACTCGCTCACAGTGGTTTGATCAATTTGCAGATTGGATAGCTCAGCCAAAACCACAAGCTTTACTTAATAGCTCTATATTTTTTGATTTAGACGGAGTATGGGGTAAAACCAAGTGGGCTAATGAACTTAAAATATTTATAGCAAAACAAAGTAAAGTAAATCGTGTGTTTTTGGCTAACATGGCAGCAAATGCGAGAAATAGAACACCACCGCTTGGCTTTTTCAAAGGCTTTGTTATGGAACATAATGGCCAACATAAGCGCTCAATGAACTTAAAACGACGAGGTACTGCACCACTTTCGGATGTTATTCGCGTGCACGCACTAGCTATAGGTTCGCGTAAACAAAACTCGTTTGAGCGTTTAGAAGATATTATTGAAGCAAAACTTTTACCGCAGGGTAAAGCGCAAGATTTACGTGATGCACTAGAGTATATAGCCATGATGCGAATTCGCCATCAAGCGTGGCAAATAGAGAAGGGCGAAGAGCCAGATAATAACTTAGATCCACATTTACTGTCTCCCTTTGAACAGCGAAACTTAAAAGAAGCATTTGCTATTTTAGAAAAAGCACAAAGCTATTTAAAATTTAGCTACACAGCAAACTCTGGTGTGAAGTAGCCTATGAATCCGCGTAATTACAAAGCAGTTGATTGGCAAGCTAGATATAACGAGCTTGCCAACAGCACCGAAAATAAACTCTTAAAACATTTTTATGCTGGTGCTTATAATCAAGACAAAGCCGCAGTAAAAGATGTGCCCTTTGTAGCAATGGACTTTGAAACCACTGGTTTAAATAGCCAAAACGACGATATAGTGAGTGTCGGATTAGTGCCGTTTAGTTTAAAGCGTATCTATTGTAAACACAGCAGGCATTGGGTTGTACAACCTAGACGTAACCTGCATGAAGAGTCTATTTTAATCCATGGGATAACCCATTCTGAGGTAGATGACGCCCCTGACTTTAATCAAATCATTGAACCTTTACTTGAAGCGCTAAGTGGTAAAGTTGTCGTGGTGCATTACGCTGCTATAGAACGTCATTTTTTAAATAATGCGTTACTACTACGGCTTAAAGAAGGTATTGAGTTTGCACTTGTTGATACAATGGAAATAGAAAAAAGAGCACTCAAAGCAAGGCAAGGCTTATTAGGTCGAGTATTTAATACAAAACTTGGCTCGCTCAGATTAACAGATTGTCGTGCGCGTTATTCCCTACCTGCGTATCAAAACCATAATGCGTTAACAGATGCACTTGCTACAGCTGAGCTTTTACAAGCGCAACTGAATCATCATTACCGTGTAGATACTCCAATCTCAGAATTGTGGGGGTAATACTAATACGCAATAATGCTTTAATCATATTGAAGGTTAAACCTGACGTTAGCTACGCTAAAATTTATCATTTAGAGCAACTAAATAACGAATTTTTGCCTTACTATTGAGACGTTTTTTCTGCCACAAAACAGATCACTTTATTAAGCGAATTGATATAACCTTAAATAGTTAAACAAAAAAGCGCCGCAATTATTGCGGCGCTTTCGTTACTAATTAAAGTATTGCTACTTAAGGTATTACTTAACTGGGCGAGGCTCAGTTCGTAAACCTAAAACTAAGCTTAAACACATAAACAACAATACAATAGTGAATGGCAAGCCTGTAGAAACGGCACCTGCCTGTAGTGCTTCAATTGCTTGTGTGCCACCAATCCAAAGTAGAGCTGCTGCAATAGCGCCTTCTACCGATGCCCAAAATATACGTTGTGGAACTGGTGCATCAATTTTACCGCCAGCAGTAATCGAATCAATTACTAGTGAACCAGAGTCAGATGATGTAATAAAAAACACTAGCACTAATACAATCGCAATAAACGATAAAATATTAGATAGAGGTAATTCATCAAGCATCTGGAACATAGCTAAAGGAACTTCAGTTAAACCATTAGTACCTAGAGCACCAACACCGTTAACTACTTGATCAATCGCAATACCGCCGTAAATCGACATCCATAAAACAGTAACTAGCGTAGGGATAAGTAATACCGCAATTAAGAATTCACGAATTGTGCGACCACGTGATACTCGCGCGATAAACATACCTACAAACGGTGACCAGGAAATCCACCAAGCCCAGTAAAACACAGTCCAACCATGCATCCATGTTTCATCTTCGCGGCCATGTGGGTTACTCAATGGAATTATATTTTCAACATAACCCATAATAGTCGTTGGTACGTTACCCATTGCTACAGCAAAGCCAACTAGGCAAACAAACAATAGCAATGAGAAAGCAATTAGCATGTTTACATTACTGAGTAGTTTTACACCACCGTCAATACCACGAACTACAGAAACAATCGCTAAAAGTGTTACACCCGCAATAACCAAAATTTGAGAGCCAATGCCACCTTCTGTACCAAATACATGGTTAATACCTGCAGAAGCTTGCTGCGCACCTAAACCTAAAGACGTTGCAAGGCCAAATAATGTAGCAAGTACAGCTAAGATATCAATGATATGACCAGGCCAACCCCACGCTTTGTCGCCTAATATAGGATAAAAAATAGAACGAATTGAAAGAGGTAAACCTTTGTTGTACGTAAAAAATGCAAGAGATAAACCAACAACAGCGTAAATAGCCCAAGGATGAAGACCCCAATGGAACATAGTCGCGCCCATTGCTAATTTTGCAGCCTCTGGTGTATTAGCGGCTACGTTAAG